>JBJTIX010000103.1:0-1207 GCA_046095205.1 Opitutia bacterium | reverse complement strand
GAAGACGAGGTCGCCGCCGGTCGTGGTGACGGCGGAACTGATGCCGAGCGTCCCGCCGGCGGTGACCTGGACGTTGCCGACGCTTCGGATGCCGACGACCGAACCGACCGTGCCCACCGTGAGCGCATCAACGTCGCGATAACTGACACCGCCGACCGGCTGCGCCACGGTGCCGGCGGCGAGGGTCGTCACATTGTTCGAAGCGTTGGTGAACGTATGCGCGCCAGCCCCCTGCAGGACGAGAGAGGAGGCGGTCAGGGCCCCGGCGGTGCCGGTGGCCGAGGTCCCCGCGGTGACGGTGAGGACATTCGTGCCGACGCTCGCCGCGCCGGAGAAGGTGATGACGCCGCCGGTGACGGCGGTGTTGCCGAGCGCCTTCTTCTGACCGAGGGCCGCGGAGAAGGTCACCGCGCCCGCACCCGCGTCGACCGTCAGCGGAGCCGACGCGAGCAGGGTCTCACGGACATAGCGGTTCGGGGCGGTCGACGTGGACGTAAGATCGTTCCAGACTCCGTTCACCCCGACGAACTGGAGCATCGGCTCGCTGGCGGAGTCGGTGTTGGTGCCGCCGGAGTTGTTGGGCTCGCCGGAGTTCCAGTTGATGAACGCTCCGGAGACGGCGGACCCACCCGTACCGGTGTAATTCTGGGTGAAGAAACGCAGGCCGTTGCCGGAGTCCAGCAGGCCTTCGGGTCCGGTCACCCATCGCCAGACCTGGTTGGTGCCGATGCCGGTGGTACGTCGGCCGCCCAGCCAAGCGGTGTCATAGTTCGCAGCCCGGATGGCGATCATGTTCTCGAGGCGCGAGGTGATCGTGGCGAGGTAGGTGGAACCGACCGCGCCCTGGGTGCCGGAGGCGGCGTTCGTCCGCGCGGTGTCCCAGGTGACGTTCGTGACGACGGAAGCATAAGTGTTGCCCGCGTCGACCGCGCCGGCGAAGAGCGCGGAGCCGCCGCCGGTCAGCACGCTCAGGCCGCTGGCGTTGCCGATGAGCAGCTCACCCTGAGCCTCGAAAGCGCCGCCGCCGGTGTTGAACGTCGTGAGCGAGGCGCCGGTGACGTAGACGTCGCCGCCCACCAGGGTGCTGACGCCGTTGACGGTGGCGGACACGCCGGAGCCGAACTTCAGGTAACCGCCATTGGTTGCGAGGCTGCCGTTGACATGGATGAAGCCCACCACGTCGCGGGAGACGGCCGAGCCGTTGTTG
>JBJTIX010000102.1:0-2994 GCA_046095205.1 Opitutia bacterium | reverse complement strand
GCTTTCAGAACATCAAAACCATGAAGACGAATTCACGCACGCGCCTAACCCTGGCCGCCATCGTACTGGCTTCGGTCTCGGGCTCCCTTGTCGGCCAGTCCGGCGACAGCGCCCTTGAGCCGGTCAAGCTGCTCAGCGAGGCCATAAAGCTCAGGGACGAGGGCAAGCTCCAGCCCGCCCTCGAGAAGGCCGAGGCGCTGCTCAAGCTCGACCCGTCCGACGACGGCGCCAAGGAGCTTCGCGCCAGCATTCTTCTCGCGCAGGAGGAGGCCGCCAAGAAGGCCGCGGCTGCCGCCGCCCCCGCCGCCCCCGCGGTCGACCCTGCCGCGCCGTCTGCACCTGCCGCCCCGGCCGCCGTCGCCGCACCGATCGACGCCCTCGCCCAGGAGCACAAGGCCCTTTACGCCGAAGTCGACGCCGCCATCGCCCGCGCCAAGTCCGAGGCCGGACGCGGTGATTACGCCAAGGCCGTCGCCACGCTCGACGCCGCCATCGCCGCTCTGCCCAACATCGTGTCCGCCCAGCCGGTCCGCGATCGCGCCAGCCTCGTTCGCCAGGAACTCCTGGTGCAGCGCGAATCGGTCAAGCCCGCCAACGACCCCTTGCTGGCTTCTGCGGCCAAGGACGTGAACGCCAAGCTCGTCGCCGGCGCTGATCTCATCAACAAGGCCGAAGGTCTGGTCCGTAAGGGTGACGCAGACTCGCTCTCCGAGGCCCTCGGAGAGCTCGATCGCGCCGCCAAGGAGCTGCCTTCGACCACCGCTGCCGAGCCCCTCAAGGCCCGCGCCAAGACCGTGCGAGCCGGGGCCCTCTCCCGCCTCGCCCTGATTTCCATCTCGACCCGCGAGATGGCCAAGGCCGACGGCTACATCCGCGACCTCGAGACCCTGGTCGGAGCCGACGACCCCTCCGCCGCACGCCTTCGCGGCGAATACGCGGCCCGTCGTGCCGACCCCACCTTCCAGAACATCGACGAGCTCTCGCCCGGTTTCCGCCAGAAGACCGACCGCGTCCAGGAGCTGCTCGTGCGCGGCCGCGCCCGCTACCTCTACGGAGACTACCAGGGCGCCATCGAGGCCTACCGCGAAGTGCTCCAGTTCCAGCCCAACAACCCGGAGGCCAAGGCCTACCAGGTGCGCATCCGCGAGCTGCTCTCCGAGACTTCGGGCCAATGGAACCGCGGCGTCACCAAGGGCAAGCTCCTCGAGCTCCTCGACGAGACCTGGAAGCTGCCGGAAGTATTCAACCGTGAAGTCACCGACAAGGGCGGCGCCCAGGTCACCGACCCGGTCACCGAACGCCTCAAGTCGATCACCCTTCCGCAGGTCCGCATCGTCGACCAGCCCCTCGACCGCGCCTGCCAGTACCTGAGCCAGCAGGCCCAACAGTACGACAAGGACCAGCGCGAGCTCAACATCGTGCCCGTCGACCCTGAGCGCAAGAATCCCCCCATCAGCATCGCCATCGGCGGCGTCACCGTCGAGCAGGCCCTGAACATCATCACCCGCCAGGTCGGCTTTACCTGGATCGTCAACCAGGGCATCGTCGAGGTCCGTCCGGATTCCGGCTCGAGCGACCTCGAGACCGAGTTCTTCCCCCTCTCCACCTCGGCCGTCATCAAGATGACCGGCGTCAGCGCCGGCGGCAGCGCCGCCGCGCCCGGCGCCACCGCCAGTCCCTTCGGCGGTGCGGGCGGAGGTTCCGCCGCCGGGGCCGAATCCAGGCCCGAGGAGGTCGGCATCAAGAACTTCTTCATCCGTTCCGGCGTGACCTTCGAGGGCGTGACCGGCTCCGCCCTGGCCTACGACGGCACCAACCTGATCGTCACCCAGAACCGCAAGAATCTCGACCGCGTGCGCAACATCCTGCGCCGCTACTCCGACATCAAGCAGGTCCACATCGAGTCGAAGTTCATCGAGGTCTCGCAGTCCTCCCTCAACGAGCTGATCACCAACTGGCAGCTGCTGACCGCCGGGAACGCCATCCGCGCCCAGACCGAGCTCCGCGCCCTCACCGGCGTCTTCGGCGTGTCCGCCGCCGGCCGCAACGGCCTGATCGACCGCGGTGCCGGCACCACCCCGCTCACGATCAACAACACCCCGCCCAACATCGCCGGCGCCAACTACGGGACCGGATTGTCCAGCTTCGGCGGCTCGGGCACGGCGCTCAGCCTCGGCACCGCCTTCGGCGTGGTGGGCAACGTGGGCACGATCGACAGCTACAACCTCAACATGTTCCTGCGCGCGGTGGAGCAGAACAGCGGCACCGACCTGATGTCCTCGCCCAGCCTCACCGTCCTCGACGGCAAGACGGCGATCATCAAGGTGGCCCAGCTGCTCCGCTATCCGCAGTCCTACGGCGACGTGCAGGCGGTCGTTTCCGCCGGCACGACGGCCGGCGCAGGCGGCAACTCGGTCGCTATCACGGCGGGCACCCCCCAGGACTTCGCCATCCAGGAGGTCGGCGTCACCCTCGAGGTGACCCCGACCGTCGCGGCCGACGACTCCATCGCGCTCAACCTCAAGCCGCGCGTGATCGAGTTCGAGGGCTTCGTCGAGTACGGCGGAACTTCCGTCGCCATCTCCGGCACGACCACCGTCAGCGTTCCTTCCGGCTTCTTCCAGCCGATCTTCACCACCCGCGAAGTCAGCACCGACGTCACGGTGTTCGACGGCGCCACGGTCGTGATCGGCGGCCTGACCCGCGAGGAGATCAAGTCCGTCGAGGACAAGGTGCCCGTGCTGGGCGACATTCCACTCATTGGGGCCGCCTTCCGCTCCTCCGGCAAGACCGCCAACAAGCGCAACCTCATGGTCTTTGTGACCGCCAACCTGGTGTCCCCCGGCGGCGCCACGCTCCGCAGCTCCCACACGGGCATGCGTGCCGGCACTACCTTCTCCAACCCCGTGCTGGCCTCCCCTGGCGGTGCGGTCTACCGCGAGGTCATCGAGCCCGCGCCCCCCGCGCCCCCCGCGCCGGGCGCGCCCATCGCTC
>JBJTIX010000101.1:0-19032 GCA_046095205.1 Opitutia bacterium | reverse complement strand
CGCCGGGAAGCATGGTGGTCGCCAGGAAGGGCAGTCCGCTCAGCATCGGGGTCGCCGAGGACAGGGTCCTGGTCGCCTCCGATCCGGCGGCGAGCAGCGCGACGTCGCCGTCGTCGAGATGGATGACCTGCCGGGTGTGCGCGACCAGCGCCGCCGGATCGGAGGCGACCAGGACCCTGTCCTCGGCGACCCCGATGCTGAGCGGACTGCCCTTCCTGGCGACCACCATGCTTCCCGGCGTCTCGGCGCAGAGGACCGCGATGCCGTAGGCGCCTTCGACGTCGCCCAGCGCCTCCACGACGGCCTTGCGGAGGTCTCCCCGGTAGCGGTCTCCGATCAGACGGGCCAGCACCTCGGTGTCGGTGTCGGATTCAAACCGGTGACCGGCCGCCTCCAGCCGGGACCGGAGCTGCCGGTAGTGCTCGATGATGCCGTTATGCACCAGGGCGATCCGGCCGGACCGGTCGAGGTGCGGATGCGCGTTCCTCTCGGTCGGCGCACCGTGCGTGGCCCAGCGGGTGTGGGCTATGCCGGTGCTCCATGTCGCGACGGGGACGTCGGAGGATCCTGCGGCGAGCTTCTCGGCGAGGGCCGCGACCTTGCCGACGGCCCTGCTGAGGAACAGTTTTCCTTCGCCGGCCAGCGCGAGGCCCGCCGAGTCATACCCTCGATATTCAAGGCGACGGAGACCGCCCAGCAGCAGCGGCACCGCCGGACCTCCCCCCACGACTCCCACGATGCCGCACATGTCAGGCGTGAAGGTCCCTTGTGACGATCTCGCCGGGACGGGTGGAGGAACGCGGCCACAGCTTTCGCCCGGGGTACACCGAGGTGTTGATGCCGGTGTGGACGCCGGCCCCGACGATCGTTCCGAACTTGCGACGGCCGGTGTCGACCAGCACCCCGAGCACCTGGCTGCGGTGCGCCCGGCCGTCGTGACGGAGGTTGGAGACGATGGTGCCGGCGCCGAAGTTGACGCCTTCACACAGGATCGAGTCGCCGACGTAGGAGAGGTGCCCGACGTTGGTGCCCGAGTGGATGACGGAGTTCTTGATCTCGACCGCGTTGCCGACGTGGCAGCGGTCGCCGATGGCGGTGGCCCCGCGGATGTAGCAGTTGGGACCGATCTTGCAGTTCGAGCCGATCACCACGTCGCCCTCGATGACCACTCCGGGAAGCAGCCGGGTGCCGGGTCCCACCGAAAGCCGGCCTTCGACATGCGTCGAGGGATGGATCGAAGCCCGCGGCCCGTCGACGATCCGCTCCGTCACGGCCAGTTCGTTGGCACGGAGAAGGTCCCAGGGATAGACGATTGCGAACGATCTGGAAGCCACGGATTCGCCCTCTCCGGATTCATGGGAGACGAGCACCCTGCCCGTCTGATCCTTCAGGAAGCCTTTGCCCGAGGCCACGAACGCGGCCACCTCCTCGCGATCAAGCCAGGCGCCCGACTCGACACGATAGTCGGCGTTTGATCCCCCCTGCAGCAGGCCGGCGCCTTCCAGCGCAGCCATCTGGTGGTCGCGGAGGGGGACATTGGCCAAGGGGAAGGCCGCCAGCCCGGCGGGGCCGATCGCGGGCTCGCAGGTCCGCAGGCGAGGCGCCGCAGGCAGGAAGAACGTGCTCATGCGCGCACCTCCGCAAAGTCCTCCTCGACCGCACTGGCGAAAGCCGAGGTCCAGTGGTCCACCTGCCCCTGCTCACGATGTTCCACCAGGATCCGCAGCTTGTTCTCCGTGCCCGAATAACGGATGAGGTGGCGTCCGTCCCGGCCGAACGCAGCGTCGGCCTCCGCCATGCGTTCCTGCAGGCGGGCGAGTTCCTGCAGCGGTCGACGGGAAGCCACCCGCACGTTGAGCAGTTTCTGCGGATACTCGTCCATGCAGGCGGCGAGGTCGGCGATCGTCGCCCCCTTCCGCCGCATGAACCGAAGCACTTGCAGGGCGCTCATGATGCCGTCCCCGGTCGTGGCATGGTCCGCGAAGATCAGGTGGCCCGAATTCTCCCCGCCGAAGGAATGCCCGCCGGCCCGCAGGGCCTCGATCACGTGCCGATCGCTGACCGGCGTCGTCACAACCGAGATGCCGGCCCGGCGCATCGCCTCATGAAGACCCAGGTTGGACATCACCGTGCAGGCTATGGTGCGGTTACGCAGCCGGCCCTCTTCCGCCAGCGCGAGCGAACATAGGGCGAGGATGCGGTCGCCGGAGACCGTGGCGCCGGAGGCGTCGGTGAAGATCACCCGGTCGGCATCGCCGTCGAGCGACACGCCGAGGTCCGCGCCGCACTCCCTGACCGCCGCGCCGGCGAGCTCCGGATGCAGCGCGCCGCATCCGGCGTTGATGTTCGTCCCGTCGGGCTCGACCCCGAGCTTGCGCACCCTGGCGCCAAGCTCGCGGAAGATCAGCGGCGCGAGCATGTATCCCGCCCCGTGGCCGCAGTCCAGGACGATGCTCATGCCCTGCAGGCTCATGTCGCCGAGACTCTGCTTGGCGTATTCGATGTATCGGCCACGCGCATCGTCGATGCGGGTCGCCTTGCCGATCAGGGAACCGACCACCCCGCCGCCCTGCGGCCCCGCCAGCACCTCGGCCTCGACCGCGGCCTCCAGCTCGTCCGACAGCTTGTATCCGTCCGGTCCGAATATCTTCAGTCCATTGTCCTCATAGGGATTGTGCGACGCGGTGATCATGACTCCCGCACCGCAGCCCATCGACTTGGTTAGATGCGCGACCGCGGGCGTCGGCATCGGCCCGACCAGGAACACGTCCATCCCGGCGGACACCAGTCCGCTCGTGAGCGCCGTCTCCAGCATGTAGCCGGAGATTCGCGTGTCCTTGCCGATGATCACACGGTTGCGGTTGGCGCCTTCGGACCTCAGGACCTTGGAGATCCCCTGCCCGATGCGCATGGCGACCTCGGGTGTTATCGGATACTGATTGGCGGTGCCCCTGATGCCGTCCGTGCCGAAGAGTTTTTTGCTCATGACTGCTTTTCATAGTTTTTTGCTGATATTCTCAAGTTTAAATGACTGAAATCTTTCCTTTATGAAGGATATGACCAAATCAATCATTAAACTATATGAACGGATGCGATTGTATGGCTAATTGCCCGATAAAACGACTGAACGTCCAGACTTCGCTCATAATGAAGGTGTGCATGAAGCTACTCCCCGCTCTCTTCGTCTCCCTGATGTTGGCCGGATGTAACGGAGCCTTGGAGCAAACCATTTCGCATTCTGTGGTGGGCATCGGGCATGGCGGCGTGACCTACATGCACTACCAGCATTCCCCGGCACTGCTGGCCGGGGTCGACAAAGTCTATGAACGAGGAGGATTCCTGCACCCCATCCGGACGCCGTCGGGCGCACTGCTGAGCGACAGTTTCCCGGAAGACCACCGTCACCATCACGGAATCTGGACGGCCTGGTCGGCGGTCGACTGGAACGGAATCAGGCCAGACTTCTGGAACGTAGGGAATGCGACCGGGGGCGTCCGGACGGTTTCCGAGCCCGAGTGGAGCGAGGACCGCAGCGAGCTCGTCTGCCGGATGGAGTCCTACGCCGAGACGGCGCAGGGACGCCTCACGCTTCTGAAGGAGACTTGGAAGGTGAGGCCGCTGCCCGGACTTCCCCGTGCGCACAGGTTCGATCTGGAGATCAGCCAGTTGAACGTGTCGGAGCACCCTGTTCAGCTCGGCACACATCACTACGGGGGGCTCGGCCTTCGCGGCAGATCCGACTGGGTTCACACCCGACCGGAGGCCAAGCAGCTCGTATTCCTCACCTCCAACGGCACCAGGGACAGGATCAAGGGCGACGGAGAGGCCTGCCGATGGTTCTATTTCGGAGGACCGGGGCCGTCAGGCCAGGTCGGCTACGTGGTGATGAACCTCTCCTATGGACCCGACCAGCACACCCGCTTCAACCCTAAGGACCCATTCGTGGCCTACACCCCGGTGAAGCTGGAAGGTCTGAGCATTTCGCCCAAAGCGACGCTGACGATGCGCTACCGGATCCTGCTCCTGGACGGCCCCCCTGATGTCGACGCGATCGAGGCCGAGTGGCGCGCGGCCAAGGGCTGAGTCTTTTCCCATTATTAAAGTCTGCAATCCCGCCGCATCCTAAATGAGCGGTTTACCTCTCTTGGTTTTTCGAAAGATAAAGGTTAGGAATGACTTGTCGCATGAGGCTCACCCCCCTTATCGCCGCCCTGCTCGCCATCGCGCTCGATGGCGCCCCGGTCAGCTTTAATCGCGACGTGCGCCCGATCCTCTCGGACCGCTGCTACGGCTGCCATGGACCGGACGCCAACAAGGGCCGCAAGGCGGGCCTGCGTCTCGACGAGCTCGCCGGCGCAACCAAGGAGCTGAAGAGCGGAGAGCGGGCGATCATCCCGGGGGACATCGAGAACAGCGAGATGGTGCGTCGCATGCTGAGCACCGACCCCGACGACATCATGCCACCGCCGGAGCTGAACCGCCCGCTCTCGAAAGAGCAGCGCGAGGTTCTCATTCGGTGGATCAAGGAGGGCGCCAAGTACGAGCCGCACTGGGCCTTCGTACCGCCCGCCAAGTCCGAGGCGCCCGCCGCCGGCGAAGGCTGGGCGCGCGACCCCATCGACCGCTTCGTGGCCGCTGCGGCCGACAAGCACGGCCTTGCCCCGCGCCCCGAGGCGGACCGGGCCACGCTCCTGCGCCGGCTTCACTTGGCGGTCACCGGGCTGCCGCCTTCGCCCGAGGAGACGGACGCCTTCCTGGGGGACCAATCAGCCGACGCCTACGCACGTCGCGTGGACGCCCTGCTCGCCTCGCCCCGCGCGGCCGAACATCAGGCGGTGGCCTGGCTGGACCTCTCACGCTACGCCGACACCTGGGGCTACACCGGCGACAAGCCGATGTTCGCCTGGCCGTGGCGCGACTGGGTGCTCACCGCAATTCGCGACAACATGCCTTACGACCGGTTCATCACGGAGCAGGTCGCCGGCGACATGCTGCCGGACGCGAACCAGTCCACCCGCGTCGCGACGGCCTTCAGCCGTATTCACCGCATGACCTTCGAAGGCGGCTCCATCGCCGAGGAGTTCCGCCAGGATGGCATCGCCGACCGCGTGGCGACCGCAGGCTACGCCTTCCTCAGCCTGACCCTCGACTGCGCCAAGTGCCACGACCACAAGTACGACCCGATCGCGCAGAAGGACTTCTTCGCGATGGCAGCCATGTTCGGCGACCTCGATGAGAACGGGCTGCTAGATTACCACGGAGCCCAGCCCTCGCCGGTGATCCGGCTCTACAAGCCGGAAGAAGAGGCCAGGGAGAGGGAGCTCATCGCCGCCGTCCGACAGGCGGAGGCGAAGCACGGTCGCAGCGTCAACGGACTTCGCCCGTCAGGACCTTTGGGCGCCGTCATCGTGCCCGCCCCCGAGGCGCACTACCCCTTCGAGGCCCTCGACAAGGTCGGAACCCAGAACGTCATTCCCGGCGGCAAGCCGGCCACCTTAGAACGCGCCCGAGGCGACCAGCTCGGACAGGTGGAACTTTGCGAGGGCGTCGTCGGCAAAGGTCTGTCCTTTGACGGCGACGGCGGCCTGATGCTGGCCGGACTGGAGAAGTTCGACCGGTTCACGCCCATCACATTCTCGGCCCACGTGCGTCTCGGGGAGAAGAACTCCCGGGCGACGCTGCTGCACGGCACGGGTTTCTACACCGGCGAAGGCGACGCCACGGGACTGGAACTGCTCATCACCCAGGGTCGCCTGCGTTGGAGCGCCATCCACCTCTGGCCCGGCTCGGCGGCATCCATCGAGTCGTCGGAAGAACTGCCCGTGGGGCGGTGGTTCAGGCTGACGGTCACCTATGACGGCTCCTCGGAGGCCTCCGGGTTGCAGATCTACCTGGATGGGCGGCCCATGAAATCAGCCGTGATTCGTGACACGCTCGACGCACCTTTCCGTCTCAATCTGCTGGAACTGGGCAGCCGCTCCCGCGACTCCGGATTCCGCAACGGCAAGATGGACGAGGTGAAGGTCTGGCGCACGGCGCTCACCGCCGCCGAAGTCGCCGTCGAACATGGCGTGCCCGCGGGCTCATTGGACGCATCCGTCGCGGACGACCACCGCCTGCGTCGCGAGTGGAAGCCCTGGATGGAGTCGTCTGAAGCGCTTCGTGTCGCGCGTCGCGCCCTGAACGACCATCAGGCCAAGGCGCCCGAATTCTCCGTCATGCGGCGTTCGAAGCACGCGCCGCCCACCTTCGTCCTCACCCGCGGTGAATACGACAAGCCGGACAGGACGAAGTCGGTCAGCCCCGGCGCGCCCGAGGCCGTGCTGGCCTGGGACCCCGCCCTGCCCCGCGACCGACTGGGGCTCGCCCGCTGGCTCACCCACCCCAAGCAGCCCCTCACCTCGCGGGTGCTCGTCAACCGCATCTGGACGCAGCTCTTCGGACAGGGGCTGGTGACCACCGGTGAAAACTTCGGCCTGATGGGCCGGCAGGTCGCCCATCAGGAGGTGCTGGACACCCTGGCCTCCGACTTCGTGCAGGGCGGATGGAACGTGCGGGCGCTCATGCGCCGCATCCTGCTCAGCGCCACCTTCCGTCAGGATTCCACGCCCACCAAGGAGCACCGCGAGAAGGACCCCTCGAATCGCCTGCTCGCCCGCGGCCCCGTGGTGCGCCTGCCCGCGGAGACCCTGCGCGACCAGGCCCTGCAGTCGGGAGGACTCCTCAAGGAACGCTTCGGAGGAGCGAGCGTGCAGGAGCATGAGCCCTACCGCAGCGTCTACGTCTTCCGCAAACGCACCGCTCCTCCAGACAGCATGCTGATCTTCGACGCGGGCTCCCGCGAGACCTGCCAGCCCAAGCGGCTGACGACCAACACGCCCCTGCAGGCCCTGGTGCTGCTCAACAACCCCACCTTCGTCAGCGCGGCAGCAGGGGTCGCCGGCCGCGCCATGGCGGCGGGTCGGGATGACGACGCGCGCATCACTTACGCCTTCCGTCTGCTTTGCGGACGCTCCCCCGAAGCGTCCGAGCTGGACGCCTTGAAGGAACTTCAGCGTCAACGTCGGGCGGAGTTCGCGGCCGATCCGGTCGCCGCCGGCAAGGTGCTTGGCATCAAGCCGACCGCGCCGACCGCCGCGCCGGCCAAGGGCAAGGCGGCCAAGGAGAAGAAGTCCCCGGCGATGGCCAAGGAAGATGCCGCACCGAAGCCCGCACCAGCGCCAGCGCCCAAAGGCGACCCTGATCTCGCTGCCCTGGCCCTGGTCGCCTCTACCATCATGGCCAGCGACGCCTTCGTCACCTCCCGTTGAATCATGACCCCCTTCATCCCATCGTATGACGACCTGATGCGCCCGACGCGCAGGCACTTCCTCGGGACCTCGGCGCTGGGGATGGGCGCGCTCGCCCTGCGGCATCTCTCCCCCGAGGCGTCGGCCGCCGAAAAGACCGTCGGAACCCATTTCCCAGCTAAGGCGAAGCGGGTGATCTACCTCTTCCAGGCCGGAGGTCCGTCCCAGTTCGAGACCCTGGACCCCAAGCCCCTGCTTCGCAAACGGCACGGCGAGGACCTTCCCGACTCCGTGCGCAAGGGCCAGCGTCTCACCGGCATGAGCGGCAACCAGTCGCGCCTCCCCCTCGCCGGCTCCTTCACCGAGTTCAAGAAATACGGCCGGAGCGGCGTCGAATATTCCGACATCCTGTCGGAGACGGGCGCGATGGCCGACGACATCTGCGTCATCCGGTCGATGCACACCGAGGCGATCAACCACGACCCCGGCATCACGTTCTTCTGCTCTGGCAGCCAGATCGCCGGCCGCCCGTCGATGGGCGCCTGGGCCTCCTACGGTCTCGGCAGCATGAACGAGAACCTGCCGGCCTTCATCGTCCTCGTCTCGCAGGACGCCACCAAGGACCAGCCGCTCTACTCCCGCCTCTGGGGCTCGGGCTTCCTGCCCTCGGAGCACCAGGGCGTGCAGTTCAAGGCCGGCAAGGAGCCCGTGCTCTTCCTCACCAACCCCGAGGGCGTCTCGCCGCACGCCCGGCGCGGCATGCTGGACGCCCTGGGCAAGCTCAACGGCGTGCAGCGGGCCAACGAGCTCGACCCCGAGGTCGACGCCCGTCTGGCACAGGCCGAGATGGCCTACCGCATGCAGACCAGCGTGCCCGAGGTGACCGATCTCTCCGGTGAATCCAAGGAGACTCTCGAGATGTACGGCGAGAGCGTGAACCAGCCCGGATCCTTCGCGGCCAACTGCCTGCTGGCCCGCCGGCTCATCGAGAAGGGGGTCCGCTTCGTCAACCTGTTCCACCAGGGCTGGGACAACCACGGCGGACTTCCCGGCGGCATCCGTCGTCAGTGCAAGCAGACCGACAAGCCTGCCGCCGCGCTCCTCAAGGACCTCAAGCGTCGCGGTCTCCTCGAGGACACGCTGGTCGTCTGGGGCGGAGAGTTCGGCCGCACGGCCTACTGCCAGGGCAAGATGACCAAGGACAACTACGGCCGCGACCACCATCCTCGCTGCTTCTCCATGTGGATGGCCGGCGGCGGCGTGAAGGGCGGCCATGTGCATGGCGCCACCGACGACTTCGGCTACAACATCGCCTCCGACGGCGTGCACGTGCACGACCTGCACGCGACGATGCTGCACCTCATGGGCGTCAATCATGAACGCCTCACGTTCAAGTTCCAGGGTCGCTACTACCGCCTGACCGACGTGCACGGCCACGTGGTGAAGCCCGTCCTGGCGTGAACGATTGACTGCCGGCCCGCCCGGTCGCACGGTCGGACGATGTCCGAGCGCATCGAGAGCGCGGCCTCGCTTCCCGCCTTCCGGCGCTACCTCGCCTCCGTCCTCTTCGGCACCCTGGCCATCCAGGTGCAGGCCGTGGCGGTCTCATGGCAGGTCTACGAGCTGACCAAGGATCCGCTGGCTCTCGGGGCCATCGGCCTTGCGGAGGTCATACCCTTCGTCGGCACCGTACTTTTCGCCGGTCACGTGGCTGACACCCGCGACCGCCGCACCGTCGCGGCCATATCGCTCGCCGCGATGCTGCTGCTGGGCCTGCTGCTGCTCATTCCCGGCCTGGTCGAGGGGTTCCCCTTCCCCCTGGCCCTGCTTTACGCCGTCGTGACCCTGGGCGGCGTGGCACGCAGCTTCCTCACCACCGCGCGGCAGGCGCTCATCGGCGAGGTGGTCCCCCACGCCCTGCTCGGCGACGGAGTGAGGTGGCGCAACGCGGTCTTCGAAGGGTCGTGCGTCGTCGGTCCGGCGCTGGCCGGCCTGCTCTGGGCATTGGGGGGACAGACGCTCACCTATTCCGTCATGAGCGCATTCTTCGCGCTCTCGCTCGCCGGGTGCCTGTCCATCCGCGTAACCAGAACGCACCGGACGTGCAATCCTGAGCCGGTGTTCCAGAGTCTGCGGGCGGGGATCGACTTCATGTTCAGCCGCCGGCTGCTGCTCGGCGCCTTCACGCTCGACCTCTTCGCCGTCCTGTTCGGCGGCGCCGTCGCCCTGCTCCCCGTCTTCGCCGCGGAGATACTTCAAGCGGGGCCGGTGGGTCTGGGAATTCTGCGCGCGGCACCGTCGCTCGGCGCCGTGCTCATGTCGCTGGTCATGCTGGCGCTTCCTCCCGTTCGGCGGGCCGGACCGCTGCTCTACGCCTCCTTTGCCGTCTTCGGACTGGCCACGATCGGCTTCGGCATGTCGACGTCGTTCATCCTGTCCGTGTTCTGCCTGCTGGTGTGCGGTGGCGCGGACGCGGTGAACGTCATCATCCGCCAGACCATCCTGCAGACCGGCACCCCGCCGGCGCTGATGGGCCGCGTTTCGGCCGTGACCGCGGTCTTCATCGGCTGCTCCAACGACCTCGGGGCCTTCGAATCCGGAGTCGCCGCCCGACTGTTCGGCACGGTCGGCGCGGTGGTGTTCGGCGGCGTGGCGACCTTCGGGGTCATGGCGGGGGTGGCCTGGCGCTTCCCCGAAATCTGGCGTCTGGACCGCATCTCCGCCGACCAGCGCTGACCCTCTGAGGGCTTGTCTAAGGGGCGCGGATTGAGTCCTATCAAGGAACCCCATGAAAACCCTGCTCACCCTGCTGGCCGTCCTGCTGACGGCCGCCCAGACCCTTGCCGCGGACCCCAAGCCGAAGGCGCCGGCCCCGAAGCCGAAGTCGCTCGACGACCAGTATGTGCTGACCGCCGACTCGCAGGAACAGCCCGGGGTTCCGAAGGGAGAGGTCATCGAGTTCGACCTGAATGATTCGAAGGCCTTCCCCGGCTACCCGCGCAAGTGGGCGCTCTACATCCCTAAGCAATACGACGGCTCCAAGCCCGCCTGCCTCATGGTCTTCCAGGACGGGCTCGGCTACACGTCCCGCAGCGGAGCGTGGCGCGTGCCCAACGTCTTCGACAACCTGATCAGCAGGAAGCAGATGCCCGTGACGATCGGACTGTTCATCAATCCGGGCTTCGTCCCCGACGCCAAGAACCCCAAGGGCAAGGACCCCAAGGGCCGCCCGCTCGGCAAGTCGAACCGCTCCTTCGAATACGACAGCGTGACGCCGCTCTTCGCCCAATTCCTCATCGAGGAGATGATACCCATGGTCGAGGCCAAGGGCTACAAGATCTCCAAGGATCCGGCGCACCGCGCGATCGCCGGATCCTCGTCCGGAGGCATCTGCGCCTTCAACGTCGCCTGGCACCGTCCGGACGCATTCAGCAAGGTCTTCACGACCATCGGCAGCTTCACCAAGATCCGCTGGAACATCAGCGGCGGCAAGGAGACCGGCGGCGACGTCTATCCGGACTGGGTCCGTCAGAACCCCCGCAAGAACATCCGGGTCTACCAGCAGGAAGGCTCCAACGACCTGCTCAACGAGCACGGCAGCTGGCCCGAGGCCAACCGCAAGATGGCCGCGGCGCTGAAGGAGAAGGGCTATGACCACGTCTACGTGGAGGGAGAAGGCACGCATAACTCCAAGCACGGGGCGATGCTGTTCCCCGAGGCCATGCGCTGGCTGTGGCGCGACGTCCGCTGAGCCCATGCGACCCTTCCTCGCTCTCCTCGCCCTGTCCGCCCAGCTCGTCGCCGCCGACGAGACGGGATTCCTTCCGCTGCTCGATCCCCAGCTGTCCAAGTGGGAGAAGTGGCTCGGACCGGTCCATCGCGACTTCGAGGTCCCGGGCTACGTGCGCGGCAAGACGGCCAAGGAGGACCCGGTGCTCGGCCTCAACAACGACCCGCTGAAGGTCTTCACGACCAGGCAGGAGGACGGCGAAACGGTGCTATACATCACCGGCCAGGTCTTCGGCGCCCTGACCACGCTGGCGTCCTACGGGGATTTCCATCTGAAGACCGAACAGCGCTGGGGTCCGCGGCGCTGGGTGCCCCGCGCGGACAAGATCCGTGACAACGGCATCCTCATCTTCTGCGTCGGCGAGCACGGCGCCCAGGGCAAATACTGGATGCGCAGCCAGGAGCTGCAGGTCCAGGAGGGCGACATCGGGGACTGGTGGCCGCTGGCCGGCGCGATGGCCGAGATGCCGATCCGCACCGACGACCCCGTCAAGACGCGCGTCTACGACCCCAAGGGCAAGCTGACCACGGTCACGGCCCGGGTCTGGCACGGCACGGACTACCCCGAGAAGCCCTTCGGAGAGTGGAACGTCATCGAGTGCTACGCGCTCAATGGCGACGCCGTCTTCCGCCTCAACGGCCGCACGGTCAACGTGCTGGTCAATTCCCGCTACCGGGAGAAGGGGTCCACCGAGGAGATTCCGCTCCGTTCCGGAAAGATCCAGGTGCAGTCCGAAGCCGCGGAGTGCCACTATCGCCGCATGTTCATCCGCCCGCTCAGGTCGTGGCCGGATGAAATCGCCAAGGACGTCCCGGCCCGGTCCGGGCGCTGAAGGATGCTGAAGCTCGCCGGCATTTCCAAGTCGTTCGGCGGGCTTCCCGTGCTCCAGGACGTCTCGGTCGCCTTCGCCGCCGGCGAGGTGCACGCGCTGATGGGCGAGAACGGCGCCGGCAAGTCGACGCTGATGAAGGTCGCGGCCGGACTCCACGCCCCGGACGCCGGCACGATGCGGCTGAAGGACGCCGCCTACGCGCCCGCCTCGCCTCACGAGGCGCTGCTCGCGGGCGTGGCGATGATCCATCAGGAACTGATGCCCATCCCCGACATGACCGTGGGCGAAAACGTGCTGCTCGGCATCGAGCCCTGCGGACCGCTCGGGCTGGTCGACCGCGCCGCCTCGCGCGAACGCGCCCGCTCCCTTCTGGCCGAACTGGAGTGCGACATCAGCCCCGACGCGGCCATGGGCGGGCTGAGCGTGGGGCAGACCCAGGTCGTCGAGATCGCCAAGGCCCTCGGACGCAATGCGGACGTGCTCCTCATGGACGAGCCGACCGCCGCGCTTTCGGACCACGAGGCCTCCGCCCTCTTCCGTGCGGTCGCACGGCTCAAGGCGCGCGGGGTGGCCGTGGTGTACACCACGCACAAGATGGACGAGGTGTTCCGCCTCGCGGACCGCATCACGGTGCTGCGCGACGGACGCCATGTGATCACGGCGCCGGCGAGGGACCTGGACCAGGAACGGCTCATCGCGCACATGGTCGGCCGGCCCATGTCAGAAGTTTATCCGCCCCGAGGGAAGGCGTCCTCCGAGGTCATCCTCGAGGTCAGGGGCCTCACGCGGGCCGGGGCCTTCGAGGACGTTTCATTCCGGATACGACGCGGCGAAGTGCTCGGGCTGGCGGGACTCATGGGCGCAGGACGCACCGAGGTCGCCACGGCCGTGGCGGGCCACGTGCCGGCCGATTCCGGCAGGATGCTGCTCAAGGAGTCCGACTACCGCCCGACCTCCCCTGCCGAAGCCCTCGCGTCGGGCGTGGCCATCGTCACCGAGGACAGCAAGGGACAGGGCATCGTGCCCGCGCTGCCGGTCCGCGAGAACATCACCCTCTCCGCGCTCGCCTCGCTGTGCCGAGGCGGCGTCATCGACCGCCAGGCCGAGGCCAAGGCCGCCAGTTCGGGCATGAAGGAATTCGGCGTGCGCGCCAGCGGGCCGGATCAGCCCGTCGGGCAGCTCAGCGGCGGCAATCAGCAGAAGGTGCTGCTGGCCCGCGCCCTGCTCAACCGCCCGGAGGTCGTCGTGCTCGACGAACCCACGCGCGGAATCGACGTCGGAGCCAAGGCCGAGATCTATTCGCACATCCGGCGCCTGACCGACGAAGGCCGCGCCGTGCTGCTGGTCTCATCCGAACTGCCGGAAGTCATCGCCCTGTCCCACCGGCTCCTGGTCCTGCGCCAAGGCAGGGTCGCCGCCGAACTCGACGCCGCCGCCACATCCCAGGAGGAGGTCCTCCGGCACGCCATGCCCCTTTGAGAACCATGAACGCCCGCCTCGATCGCAGCCTCCTGCACCGCTTCGGCATACTGCTCGTCCTCCTGGCCGTGGGCCTCGCCCTCTCCCTCGCCACGGACGCCTTCCTGACCGTCTCCAACCTGACCAACGTCGCCCGGCAGGTTTCGATCAACGGCATCCTCGCCGTCGGCGTGACCTTCGTGCTGCTCACCGGAGGCGTCGACCTCTCCCTCGGATCCGTCGTGGCGCTCAGCGGCGTCGTCTGCGCCACGTTCGCCCACCCCTCGCCGGAAGGCCATCCGCTGTTTCTGCCCGTGGCCGCAGGCCTGCTCACCGGTGCCGCGTGCGGTCTCCTGAACGGCGGCCTTGTGACCCGCGGACGCGTCGCTCCCTTCATTGTCACGCTCGGCATGATGTCCGGGCCACTCGGACTCGCCCTCATCGTCAGCGGCGGCCGTCCCGTCTCCGACATGTCCGAGCGCCTGACCGCACTGGCCGGCGACGTCGGCGGCGTGCCTATCCCCCTGCTCTGCTTCGCCGCCGTGGCGGTCGCGGCCTGGACCTTCCTGCGGCGCTTCCGGCTTGGTCGGCATGTCTACGCAGTCGGCGGCAACGAGCAGGCCGCACGGGCGGCCGGCATTTCGGTCAGCCGGGTGAAGCTCTTCGTCTACGTGCTCTGCGGACTGATGGCGGGCCTTGCGGGAGTCGTGCTCGCGGCACGCATCACCACCGGCCAGCCCAACGCCGGGGTGGCCTACGAACTGGACGCGATCGCCGCCGTGGTCATCGGCGGCACCAGCCTCTCCGGAGGCGTGGGCTCCGTCGCCGGCACGGTCCTGGGCGTCATCCTCATCGGGGTCATCAACAATGGCTTGGACCTCATGAGCGTGTCCTCCTACTACCAGCAGGTGGTGAAGGGCGTCATCATCGTGGGTGCGGTTTGGCTCGACCGTCGTCAGGGCCGGGCCTAAATCTGCGGGGTCATGCGACCCGCCCCGCTCCATGCCCTGGCCGCCCTTGCGGCCGCCGTCCTTGTCACCCTAGCCGGCTGCAAGAAGCAGTCCGAAAGAAAGCCCGGCGAACTCGTCGTCGGCTACTCCTCCCGGGACATGTCGGCCGAATACACCGCCAAGCTTTCGGAGGCCGTCGTCGCCCACGGGAAGACCCTGCCGGGCGTCAAGGTCATCATGGTCGACGCTCAGGCCGACGCGCAGCGTCAGATCAGCCAGGTCGAGAACTTCATCTCCCAGAAGGTCGACGCCATCGTGCTCAACCCCTGCGAATTCGAGGCCTCCGCTCCCGCGGTCGAGCGCGCCAAGGCCGCCGGCATCCCGATCGTGAACGTGAACCAGGTCACCAAGGCCGACGGAGACGCCTATGTCGGCTCGAACGACGAGGACGCGGGGCGCATCGCCATGGAGGCCGTGTCCAAGAAGCTCAACGGCAAGGGCGGCGTGCTCATGATCCACGGCATCATGGGCACCTCGGCCCAGCTGCATCGCGAGAAGGGGGCCCGCGAGGTGCTCGCCCGAACGCCCGGCCTCACCCTCGTCGACCACCAGACGGCCTCCTGGGAGCGCGCCAAGGCGATGGCTCTGACCGAAAACTGGATCCAGGCGCACCGTGGCAAGTTCCAGGCGATCTTCGCCCATAACGACGAGATGGCGATGGGCGCGCTGATCGCCCTCGAACGCGCCGGCCTCAAGGACCAGGTCTACGTCATCGGCATCGACGCGATCGCCCAGGCGCTTGACGCCGTGAAGGCCGGACGGCTCGACGCCACGGTCTTCCAGGACGCGGTCGGCCAGGGCCGCGGCGCCCTCGACACGGCGCTCAAGCTGGCCCGCAAGCAGCCCCACGACAAGGAGACCTACATCCCCTTCCGCCTCGTGACCCGCGAGAACCTCTCTGAATTCACCAAATGAACGCCACCATGAACCGCCTCCTCTCCCTGCTCACCTTCGGACTCGTCGCCGCCCAGGCCTCGGCAGCCGACACGCGCCTGTTCGAGATGCGCGTCTACTACGCCAACGAAGGCAAGCTGGACGCCCTGCACGCCCGCTTCCGTGACCACACGATGAAGCTCTTCGAAAAGCACGGCATGACGAACCTCGGCTACTTCGTGCCCGCCGGCGCCAACGCCGAGCGGAAGCTGGTCTATTTCCTCGCCTACCCCGACCGCGCGGCGCGTGACGCCTCCTGGAAGGGCTTCGGCAGCGACCCGGCCTGGAAGAAGGCCTTTGAGGAGTCCCACAAGGACGGCGTGATCGTCGCCCGGGTGGAGAACGCCTTCCTGACCGCCACGGACTACTCCTACCTGGCCCAGGCCAAGAATTACGGCCAGGGCGCCTGGGAGCTCCGCACCTACACGACCGAGGCCGGCCGTCTCGAAAATCTGAACGCCCGCTTCCGCGACCACACCATGAAGCTCTTCGAGAAGCACGGCATGACCAACGTCTGCTACTGGAACCTCGCCGACAGCCAGAAGGGCGCCAAGAACTCCCTCGTCGCCGGCAACACGCTCATCTACCTGCTCACCCACAAGTCCGAGGACGCAGCCAAGGCCTCGTTCGGCGCCTTCCGTGCCGACCCCGCCTGGATTGCCGCCAAGGAGGCCTCCGAAAAGAAGGCCGGCGGCTCGCTTACCGTGAAGGACGGCGTGAAATCCGAGTTCCTCGTCCCGACCGATTATTCCCCGGTCAAGTAATGCGTATTAGGGCTAGGAACAGGGCCAGGTCTTCAACTCCTCTCTTCACTAGCCCTGGCCCAAGCCCTAGCCCTATCCCAGAAATGAGCAGCTCACGACGTCGCTTCCTGGCCTCCTCCCTCCTGGGCTTCGGTGCGGTCGGTGGCGCGGCCAAAGAGTCTCCTGCGCCCGGTACGTTCACCGAACCCGCACGCACCCTGCCAGTCGATGATTGGGCCGACGTCATCGTCTGCGGCTCCGGTCCCGCCGGAGTGACCACCGCCATCGCCGCCGCCCGCGCCGGCGCCAAGGTGAGGCTGTTCGAGACGCACGGCTCGCTGGGAGGGGTCTGGACGTCCTCGCTGCTCGGCTACCTCCTCGATTTCGACAAGCCGGGATTCAATCAGGAACTGGTCGGTCTGCTTCGTAAACGCGACGCCATCAACGGCAAGGGGGTCAACGACATCTCCTATCATCCCGAGGAGATGAAGCTTGTCCTGGATGAACTCTGCACGGAGGCCGGAGTCAGGATCCACCTGCACACACGCATCGCGGCCGCAATCAAGGAAGGACGGAAGGTGACGGGCGTGATCACCGAATCGAAATCCGGCCGGCAGGCCTGGCGGGGCAAGGTGGTCGTCGACACCACGGGCGACGGCGACGTGGGCGCCCTCGCCGGCAACGGTTTCGAACTGGGGGTGGAGAAATCCTGCCCCTGTCAGCCGATGAGCCTGTGCGCCCTGCTCACCTGCGATGACGTGAAATCGCTGAATGGTTACATCCGGTTCGGCGAGGGCTTCGACAACCCCGACCGTTACGGACACAAGAAGCGCCTGCTGGCGGAGATGCGTCGGGCCGGAGCGGACCCGAGCTACCACACGCCGACCTTCTTCCCCGTCCGGGACAATCTCATCCTGGCCATGATCAACCATGAGTATGGCGTGAACGCGACCGATGCCGAAGCGGTCACCGCGGCCACCCTCCGGGCCAGGGCGGAGGTCAATACGCTGGTGAAGGCCTTGCGCGGACTGGGCGGACCTTGGAAAGGCCTCCAAGTCGTCGCCACGGCCGAGCAGATCGGCGTGCGCGACGGGCGCAGGCTGGCCGGGCGCTACACCGTCGTGAAGGACGACGTCGCCGGCGGAGCCCGGCACGACGATGCGGTGGTCCGGGCAACCTTCTCCGTGGACGTGCACGCGCTGACCAAGGAGAAATCCGCCTACTCGAACATGGGCGTGAAGGTGAAGCCCTACGACATCCCTCTCCGCGCCCTCATCGCCCGCGACGTCGACGGGCTGATGATGGCTGGACGTTGCATCAGCGGCGCCTTCATCGCCCACGCGAGCTACCGCGTGACGGGCAATGCCGTCGCCATGGGCGAAGCCGCGGGTACGGCGTCAGCCCTCGCCGCGGAAAAGAGGCTGCTACCGCACGAGATCGCCTGGGCGGACGTCGCCGCGCTGCTGCCCAAGGTCAGGCGGAGCTGACGCCAGGTCAGGCCTTGCCGGGGACGGTCGGCTTCTCCTCGGGCAGCCCGACGTTGCCGCCCTCGAATTCAGCGGGAGCGGGCGAAAGGGCCAGGTTGTACCAAGGTGACTGCGCGTCGCGGGTCAGGTCGGTCCAGCGCACCATGTCGCCGGTGTAGGACGAGATGCGTCCCATGATCGCCACCAGGGTGGAATCCGCGATCTGACGGGCCTCGTTGAGGGGCTTGCCCGTGAGGACGCTGCGTATCAGGTCGACGTGCTCCTGCACCATCGCGTTGTCGGTGTCGAATTTGACCTCGGGTTCCTGGAACTTGCGGCCGGCCGGGATGCGCATCCGTCCGCCGCCGAAGCATGATCCGTCGGCGCCGGTGAACATCTCACCCACCCTGCCCCACGTGCCAGACAGCTGGCGGCACTGGCTGTGGATGTGCACGTCGTCGCCGAAATCGAAGTCGACGCTGAAGAAGTCGAACTGGTTGCCGGTCTCGCGCCGGGCGCGTCCGCCGAAGCCGACCGCGGAAACGGGCGGGCGGCCGAGATACCAGACGGCGACGTCGAGATTGTGGACGTGCTGCTCGACGATGTGGTCGCCGGACATCTCGGTGAAGTTGAGCCAGTTGCGCGCGAGGTAGTCGGCCGCGGACTCCCCGGCGATGCGGCGCTTGATCCAGGGGACGACGCCGTTCCACTGCACGACGCCTCCGCGGATCGGCCCGATGGCGCCCAGGTCGATGAGCATCTTGTTCTTCACGTAGGAGGCGGTGTGCCGGCGCTGGGTGCCGGCCACGACGGCCAGGCCCTTGGACCTGGCCACCTCGCCCGTGGCGATGACCGCGCGGGCGCCGACCGGATCGACGGCCACGGGCTTCTCGATGAAGCAGTGCTTGCCGGCTTCGATCGCCGCCGCGAAGTGCAGCGGGCGGAAGGCGGGCGGCGTCGCCATCAGGACGTAGTCGCAGCCGCTGGCGATGACCTTGCGGTAGGCGTCGTAGCCGTGGAAACGCCGCTCGGGCGCGAGCTTGAGCCGGTCGCCGACGGCATCGGCCTGGGACTTGAAGGCGTCGCCGATGGCGGTGACCTCGGATTCGAGCTTCAGGACCTTGCAGGCTTCAAGGAAGTCGGAGATGGCGCCGTTGCCACGGCCGCCGCAGCCGATGAGTCCGACCTTGATGCGGGGCGAGTCGCCGGCGGCATGGACATTGGCGGCGGCCAGGGCCGCGCCGGCGAGGGCGGCGTTACGGATGAAATCACGACGGGGGGTGTCCATGGGCGTTAGGGGTTGAGCCGAAGTTTGGCGGGGTCATCGTCGGAAGCAAACCCGTCTCCATTTTGGATACCGCCCCCCATTCGCCCCCCTCACCCCTGCGGCTCACGGCTGCATGGCTCGGACCCGTCGTCCTTAGCGCAGGGTGCGGTGCCGTCGACCTACACGGCCTAGAGGCCGCAGGGCAGACCTTCAACAAACATGGCTGGCTGCTGTACACTCTCCC
>JBJTIX010000100.1:0-9509 GCA_046095205.1 Opitutia bacterium | reverse complement strand
GTGCTGGGGCATGGGGCGCTTCACGCCCTCGGCGTCCTTCCAGGCGAACTTCTCGCCGTCGGCGTAGTTGCGCCCCATGAAGGGGAAGAGCACGGGGTTGCCGCCGCGCACGGCCCCGATCTTCGCGAGGTCGGTCGGCGCCCCCTCCGGCCAGTGCAGCACCTCGCGGGCGGAGCCGGGCAGCCCCACGCGCCAGCGCAGGAGGCGCGCCCCGCGGGTCAGGCAGGTCTCGTAGGTGGAGGCCCCGACGCGCCAGCGTTCGCAGGGCGTGCCGTCGGCGGTGAAGGTCTCCATGCGTCCAGCCAAAGGCGGGACGGCACGGAGGCAAACGCGGACTTCCCCTCAGGCCTTGCGGAAGCGGTAGTGGCAGACCATCCACTCCCGCCCGCCGTCGAAGTTCCACAGCTCGGCGCAGGCCATGAAGAAGATGCGCCAGTAGGCCAGCCACTTGCGGGCCTGCCCGGGTCCGTAGGTCTCGGCGAAGATCCGCAGGACCTCCTCGCGGTGCCGGTCGGTGTTGCGCAGCCAGTGCTCGGAGGTCTGTCCGTAATGGCGCCCCTCCACCTCCCAGGTCTGCTCCAGCTGCAGGTGCGACTGGAAGCGCGAGGCGAGGCAGTTGGACGGCATGATGCCGCCGGTGAAGAAGTGGCGCGACATCCAGTCGGTGCCGTCCTTGGACTCGAAATGGTAGGCGCAGTCGCGATGGGTGAAGACGTGGAAGAAGAGCCGGCCGCCCGGCCGGAGCCAGACGGAGATCCGCCGCAGGAGCTCGGCCCAGTTCTTCATGTGCTCGAACATCTCGACGGAGACGACGCGGTCGTAGGCGGACTCGCCCGCGTCGAAGACGTTCATGTCGCAGGTGACGATGCGCACGTTGCTCAGCCCCCGCGCCCGGGCCTCGGACTCGATGTGGGCCTTCTGGGAGGCGGAGTTGGACACGCCGGTGATGCGGGAGCGGGGATACTTCTCCGCCATCCACAGGGTCAGGGAGCCCCAGCCGCAGCCGAGCTCCAGCACGTCCTGCCCGTCCTGCAGGTCGGCCCGCTCGCAGGTGAGCGCCAGCATGGCCTCCTCGGCCGCCGGGATGTCCTCGTCGCCCTTCGGGTAGAGGCAGCTGGAATACTTGAGGCGAGGTCCGAGGCAGAGGCGGTAGAAGGCGGCGGGCACCTCGTAGTGCTGGTTGTTCGCGGCCTTGGTCGCGACGGCCACGGGCAGCCGGCGGAGCTCCTCGGCGAAGGCGTCGACGCGGCGGGCGCGCTCCGCGGGATCGTCGGAGCGCTCGTCGCGGAGGCGCTGGCGCAGCAGGAGGCGGATGCCCAGGCGGATCACGGAGTCCGGCAGGACGTTCCAGCCGAGGACGGTGTCGAGCAGGGGCATGCCTGATGTGAAACCTCCGCCCGGCCGGAGGCAAACCTTGGCGGGGGAATCTCAGCCGCGGGGCGGACGCGGCCAGAAGGCCGGGACGCGGCGCATGTAGTCCTCGTAGGCCGCGCCCTTGGACTTGAGGAGCTGCGCCTCGGTCAGGGGCACGCCGGTGACGCGGGTCAGGAAGTGATGGATGACGGCCACGCACAGGAGGCCGGGGATGCCTCGGTATTGAGGGTTGTAGCTCATCAGGAGGAAGCCGACCCACACGAGCCACTCGCCGAAGTAGTTGGGGTGGCGGCTCCACGCCCATAGTCCGCGCTCACAGACCTTGCCGCGATTGGCGGCGTCCCTCTTGAAGGCCGCGAGCTGGGCGTCGGCCACGCCCTCGATGAGCAATGCGACCGCCACGACGGCCAGCCCCGCCCAGTGGATGGGCGCCGGGGCCGCCGGCGCCGCGTCGGGCGCCGAGGAGAGCAGCGGGAGGCAGAGCACGGCGAGGACGACGGCCTGGATGAAGTAGAAGAAGACCATCCGCGCGGGCATGCGCTCGCCGTATTCCTCGCGCATGCGCAGGTAGCGGCCGTCCTCCTGGTCGAGATGTCCGAGGACGCGCACGGCGAGGTGGCCGGTCAGCCGCAGGCTCCAGAGGACGGTGGCGCCGGCCATCAGCACGGCCTGTCCGCCGATGGGCCGCACGGCGAAATGGACGGCAAGCATCTGCAGGCACACGAGGGCGAAGCCGAACGACCAGGCGACGTCGACGACCGACCAGTTGTCGATGCGCTTCGCGACGACCCAGCAGAGGGCGAAGTAGACGCAGGCCTCGACGAGGAGGACGACGAAGTCGAGGCCGAGGGCGGCGTAAGGGTTCATGCGGCGAGTCTGCGGAAGGTCGGACGCAAGGCGAGGCCGAGCAGCCACGCCGTGGCCGGGATGGCGAGGGTCCACCCGAGCAGTCCGTGCAGCCCGGCGACGCCGAACTCACCGAGGAAGGCGGCGGGCGACTCGGCGAACTTCTCGGCGATCAGCGCGGGGGAGAGGGGCATGGGCTCCGCGCCGGTCACGGCTTCGCCCAGGCGCACCAAGGGCACGATGAGCGCGATCTGGGCGGGGTAGAGGAGGTAGTTCACGGTCTGCAGGGCGACGTGGTTGAGGCGCGCGAGGCGCCCCGCCACGAAGCACAGGAAGGTGGTCACGCCGAGGAAGGGCAGCAGGCCGATGGCCGCACCGACGGCCGTCGAGTTGGCCAGGCCCTCAGGGGTCGCGCCCTGCCTGAGCTCGGCGACGAGCGGATCGCGCACGCGCCGGGCCAGCCATGCCCCGACCGCGCCCATCAGGCCGCCTTGCGGGTGAAGAAGACCTTGCCGAGGTCGGTCTCGCCCGGCGCCGAGCGCAGGCAGAGGAGGGCGTAGGCGGCGATGGCGAAGTTGCCGAGGAGCAGCAGTGCGATGAGCCAGCCGGCCCGCGCGGTCGCGGTGCGTTCACGCCAGGCGACATAGAGCCAGAAGGCGAGGAAGCCGAAATAGGCGTCGAACATCGTCGCGAGACCCCACGGCTCGGCGCACACGATCTCAAAGCCCTTGATGACGTTGACGCCCTCCTTGCCGGCCAGGGCGGCGTAATGGGGCAGGGAGGTGATGGTCGGCGCGGTCGAGGCGTACCACGACACCCAGGTCATGGCGGCGAGGACGGCGACGAAGTACAGGGCGATGGCGCGTCGGGAGTTCATGCATCCCATCAAGCGGGCATCCGTCCGGAAGGCAAACGGCTACCCGCTTCCAGGGAATCAAAGGCCAGTGGCTTCGCAGTTCGGGCGCACGTAGACGGCCTGCACGACGCCGATGTTGCGGCGGGCGAAGGCGGCCTCGCAGTAGCGGAAATAGAGGCGCCACTTGCGGATGAAGCGATCGTCGAAGCCCATCGCGCGGACTTTGTCCAGGTTCGCCTCGAAGGCCCGGCACCAGGCGTCGAGGGTGCGGGCGTAGTCGGGCCCGAACTCCTCGAGGCGGTGCAGCTGGAAGCCGGCGCGACGGGTCATCAGCTCGCCGACGCGGTTGATCGACAGGAGCAGGGAGCCGGGGAAGATGTGCTTCTGGATGAAGTCCACGCCGGACCGGAACTGCTCGTAGCGGGAGTCGGGGCAGGTGATGTACTGGAAGGCGGCGACGCCGTCCTTCTTCAGCAGGCGCCCGACGGACTCGCAGAAGGCCGGGAGGTAGCGGTGGCCGAGGGCCTCCATCATCTCGATGGAGACGCACTTGTCGTAGAGCCCGCGGTGGTCGCGGAAGTCCTCGAGCCTGACCGTGATGCGGTCGGCGAGGCCGGCGGCCTTCACGCGCTCGACGGCGAGGTCGTGCTGCGCCTTGGAGATGGTGAGCGTCGTGACGCGGCAGCCGTGGTTGCGCACGGCGTGCAGGGCCCAGCCGCCCCAGCCGGTGCCGATCTCGATGACGTGGTCCTCGGGCCGCAGGCGCAGGTGGCGGCAGAGGGCCTCGTTCTTGTTCGCCTGCGCCTGCTCGAGCGTCGCCGCGCCCTCCCAGCGGGCGGAGGAGTACATCATCGAGGGGTCGAGGAAGAGCCGGAAGAAGTCGTTGGAGAGGTCGTAGTGCTCGGCGATGTTGCGGCGCACGGTCTTCCTGTCGTTCGGACGCAGGAGGTGCCCCACGCGGTCGGCGAAGCGCAGGACGCCGAGGGCGGCGTTGCGCCGGACGGAGCCCGACATGCCCGCGGCGTGCTCCAGGTTGTCGATGAAGAACGCGATGACCGCGGTCAGGTCGGGCGAATCCCACTGGCCGTCCATGTAGGCCTCAGTCAGGCCGATGTCGGCCGACAGCACGATGCGGCGGAAGAAGTCGTCGTCCTTCACCTCGACGCGGGCGCCGGCGGCCACCGCCGGATCCCCGAAGCGCAGGGCCTCGCCTTCGGGCGTCACGAGGTCCAGCCGTCCGCGGCGGAGGCGGGAGAATTCGCGCAGGACGAGCCGGCGGGAGAGGGAGGGGCGGGATGCGGTCATGGTCTGCCGGCGATTTCAGGCGAAGGGTGGCGGAGTCCGCGCTGGAGGTCGATGTCATCCCGCTTGCGACGGAAGGGCAGCCGGCGGGCCAGCCAGAGCCACGCGGCGTGGAGGTGGATCAGCACGGTCACCTTGAGCACCAGCAGCGGCGACTTGAGCGTCAGCCAGAGCAGGCGCGCGTCGGTCAGCGGCACCTGCGGCCCGCTCCAGGAGCTGACGAGCGTCTTCTCGCCGCCCTCGAAGTGGTCCACGGTGACGGAGAGCACCCCCGCCGGCTCGCGCAGGGTGAACTCGAACTCGGTGTCCAGGCCCGAGAAGGGCGAGACGTAGAAGCGCTTCGGGGCCCGCAGCTGGAGGTAGGGGTCGCCGTCGTGCTCCTCGCGCCGGCACTCCGGTCCGAGGAACCACGCCTTGCGTTCGCCGAAGGTGTTGTGGACCTCGGCGATGCCGCAGTCCAGGCGGCCGTCGACGGTGATGACGAAGAACACGACCGGATTGTAGGACTGTCCGAAGGCCCGCGGCATCGCGATGAGCCGGACGGCGGCACGCTCCGGCAGCACGTGGCCGTGGGCCGCGCAGAAGGCGCGCACCCGGGCCTCGAGGCCGTCCCCCGGCCGGCCGAAGTCCTGCTTCACGCCTTCGGGACCGAAGACCTCGCCGGGCGGGAGGAAGTCCTGGTCCCGGAAATCATAGGGCGACCAGCGCCGGCCCAGCAGCCAGAGTCCGCGGCCGGGGTTCTCCAGGGCCTCGAGCCGGATGCCGAAGGCGAAGGCCGCATGCGAGAAGTGATGGCGCTTCGGCCGCAGCCGTGCGTGCATCACCGTCGCGTCGTAGAGCCGCACCATCGGTCACCGAGGGTTGGGGGGAAGCCGGCCGGGCGCAAGCACCCTCGCCGTTCCGCCTCCGCTTGCGTTGCGCCTCCGGGCGGGCATCAAGGGTGCGTGCCCCCGCTCCTGCTAGCCCGTGCCGACGACGCGCAGATCGCCACGCTGTCGGCCCTGGTCTCGCTGCTCTGCCTGTGGCTGGCCATGCGCGCGGGCCGCCGTCGCCGGCTGCTCGACGACACGCCGGTCTCCAAGGCGCTCAGCGTGTTCATCGGCGAGGTCGAGCTCGACGGCGTGTGCGTGCTCGAGAAGCCCTTCATCGGGGAGCTCTCCGGCAAGCCCTGCGTGGCCTATCGCTGGACGGTGTCGGAGCATTGGGTGCGCTGGGAGACCGAGACCTACACCGATGACAAGGGGCGCACGCGCACGCGGCGGGTGCGCCGGACGGGCTGGGACGTCGTGGCGGGCGGAAGGGAGTCCTCGGGCTTCTACCTGCGCGATGAGACGGGCTTCGTCTGGGTCGACCCCGAGGGCGCCGCCTTCGACGACGTCGAGACTTTCTCCCGGTACGTCGACCAATCCGACCCTCTCTATTTCTCAAAAAGTCCGGACGAGACGGTCGAGGGCTCGACCGGCGAGCGCCATTTCCAGGAATACGGCGTCCTGGTCGGGACGCGCCTGTTCGTCCGCGGGCGGGCCAGCGAGCGCACCGACATCCCCGCCGCCAAGATCGCCAAGCACCCCGACCAGGAGATGTTCATCATCACCCACCGCCGCGAGTCCGACCTCAGCGACGGATCCGCCGTCGCCTTCGTGGTCTGGGCCGTCCTCGGCGTCGTCCCCGCCGCCATGACGGGCTTCGGCCTGATGGGCGCCCGGTCCTTCGTCGGCGACGTGCCCGTGGCGGCCTTCGTCGGCGCCGCGGTCTACGGGCTGCTGTTCGCCCTCGGCTGGGTGTGGATGGTCTACAACAGCCTCGTCGGCGTGCGCAACCGCGTGGCGCGCGCCCGTTCGCTCGTCGAGGTGCAGCTGAAGCGGCGGGCCGACCTCATCCCGCCGCTCGTCGCGTGCCTGGCCGGCTACCGCGCCCACGAGCGCTCCGTGCAGGAGTCCGTCGCCGCGCTGCGCGCGCAGGCCGCCGGCGCCGGCGTGAGCGCGGTCGGGCCCTCGCTGCTCGCCCTGCGCGAGGCCTACCCCGACATCGTCGCCGTCGAGTCGTTCACCGCGCTCAGCGGCGCCCTGGTCGAGACCGAGCAGCGCATCGCGCTCGCCCGGAACTACCTCAACGACTGCGTGATGTTCCACAACGTGCGCGTCGAGCGCGTGCCGGACCGCTTCGTGGCGCGGCTGGCCGGCCTGCGCGAGGAGCCGCCCTTCCGCGCGGAGGGCTTCGAGCGCCTTCCGTCCGCGGTCACGTTCTCCTGATCAGGCGTCCCAGGCGTCGCGGCCGACCAGGAAGGAGCACAGCCGGTGGGCGGACCAGAGGCCGTCCTCGTGGAAGCCGTGCCGCTGCCAGGCGCCCACGAAGTGGGTGCGCGCCCCCGGCCGTTCGTTGAGGGCCCGGACCTCGGACTGCGCGGCGATGCCCTCCACGGTGAAGAGCGGGTGCTCGCAGGGGATGGTGCGGATGACCTTGTCCGGCGCGACCTGCTCCGGGCGGTTGATCGTCACGACGAAGTCGCCGCGGTCGGTCAGGCCCTGCAGCGAGTTCATCCAGTAGTGCGTCGAGGTCACCGGCCGGCCGCCTTCGGTCCAGGTGCGGTAGTTCCAGGAGGCCCGCGCGCCCTGCGTACGCGGGAGCGGGGACATGTCCGTGTGCACCACGGCCACGTTGCGGTTGTACGGGAACGCGCCGAGGATGCGCCGTTCCTCCGCGTCGGCGGCGGCCAGGAGGCGCAGCGTGTCGTCGGCGTGCGTCGCGAGGATCACGCGGTCGAAGCGCTCCTCGCCGCCCGCGTGGACGACCGTCACGCCGTCGGGCCTGCGCCGCACCGCGGTGACCGCGCAGCCTGCGCGGACGTCGGCGGGGCAGGCGGCGAGCAGGGCGGACACGTAGGTGCGGCTGCCGCCCTCGAGCGTCAGCCACGGGTGCTGGGTGCTGAGCCCGAGGAAGCCGTGGTTGTGGAAGAAGCGCAGCAGGGCGGCCGCGGGGAAGCCGAGCATCTTCTCGGGCGGCGTCGACCACACCGCGGAGCTCATCGGCACCAGGTAGAGGTCGAGGAAGTCCCGCCCGAGCCCGCGCTCGGCGCACCATTGTCCGAGCGGCGTCGTCTCGGCCTCGGGCGATTTCCAGCCCTCGGCGGCGAGGCGGTTGAACTTCGCGACCTGCAGCAGGAACTTCCAGAAGCGCGGGCGCAGCAGGTTGCGCTTCTGCGCGAAAAGGTGGCGCACGGAGGAGCCGCACCACTCGACGCCCGTCGGGTCGTGCCGCACCGCGAACGACATCGAGGTGGGCTTGGGCTTGACCCCGAGCTCCTTGAACAGGCGGCAGAGGTGCGGATACGTCACCTCGTTGAACACCATGAAGCCGACGTCCATCGGCAGCTTCCGTCCCGTGCCGGGCTCGTCGACCTCGACCGTGTGCGCGTGGCCGCCCAGGCGTCCGTCCGCGTCGAAGAGCGTCACGTCGGCGCGTCCGCGCAGGAAGCGCAGGCAGCCCAGGCCGGACACGCCCGAGCCGACGATCGCGACCCGTTCAGGCACTCGGCTCCGCCTCCTCCGCCGAACCGGCCGGCACGGCGCCGGCCGCCTCCGCGTAGACCGAGGCGGGCACGGGCCGGAGGCCCCAGATGAGTCCGGTCCAGGAGAGGGCCTTGAGGAGGTACCAGGTCGGGTCGAACTCCCACCAGTAGAAGCCCTGACGCGCCGTCGCCTGGTAGCGGTGGTGGTTGTTGTGCCAGCCCTCGCCGAGGGTGATGAGCGAGAGCAGCAGGGAGTTGCGGGAGTCGTCGCCGGTGCCGAGGAAGCGCCGGCGGCCGAAGACGTGGGCCAGCGAGTTGATGCAGGCGGTGCCGTGGAAGAGCACCACGGTCGAGATCACGCCCCACACGAGCATCTGCGCGCCGGTGGTGGCCACGCCGGCGGATTCGAGCCAGACGCCGGCGCCGAAGAGCGTGGCGAAGAACAGGGTCGGCACCAGGATGTCGAAGCGGTTCAGGAAGACGAGCTCGGGATACTTCGCCAGGTCGGGCACGCGGGCGTAGTCGGTGGGGAAGTTGCGCTTGGCGGTGATCCAGCCGACGTGCGACCACCAGAAGCCGTCGACGACCGGCGAGTGCTTGTCCTCGGGGTCGTCGGAATGGCGGTGGTGGTGCCGGTGCGTCGACGCCCACCACAGCGCGCCCCGCTGCACGGCGGTGGCGGTCCAGACGGCCATCACGAACTGGAAGGCGCGGGAGGTCGCATAGGTGCGGTGGGAGAAGTAGCGGTGCAGGAAGCCGGTGATGGCGAACATCCGCACAAAGTAGAGGGCGACGGCGGTCCAGACGGCCACGGGGGAGGCCCCGGTCCAGATCACGGCGAGGCAGGCGAGGTGCAGGAGGATGAAGGGGATGCAGCGGGCCCAGTCGACCGCCTTGGGCGCGGCCAGCATGGTCTCGGGCCCCTCGGGCAGGTGGTCGGCGTCCACCCACCGGACGAGGGTGGGCAGCAGGCCGGGGGAGGGGCTGGTGGCTGCTTTTCCGGGCACCTCGGCAGGAATAGGGGCTCTTCAGCCCCCCGCAACTGCTTTGACCATTCAGCCGGTGCCGTAAAAATGTCCTTTCGGAGACAAATCCCCGCCCCGCCTCCGCTACTATGTCAGACATGACGGAACCCCTGGTCGCCGGTGACTGGAGGGCCTGGTTCGCCGAGCACGGCCCCAGGCTCCGGATGATCGCGCGCCAGTGGACCCGCTCGGAGGCCGACGCCGACGACGTCCTGCAGGAGGCCTTCATCCGCTTCTGGAAGCACCAGCGTCATCTGCCGGGCGACCCGAACGCGCTCGTGGTCACCTCCATCCGGCGCTCGGCCCTGGACCTGATCCGCAGTTCGGACCGCCGCACGGTGCGGGAGAAGGCGGTGGCCGCCGACACGGAGACGGTCTCCTGGTTCGAGCCGGAGGCCGACCCCCGGCTGAAGGCCCTGGCGGAGTCGCTCGGCCTGCTTCCCGAGGAGCAGCGCGAGGTGGTCGGGGTGAAGACCTGGGGTTTACGGACTTTGGACGAGTTGGGCGAGCAGCTCGCCATTTCTGCATCGAGGGGGGCCTGCCGGTGGCGCTTTGCCATGGATGCCCTCCGCATACTCATGTCGGCCCGATCCGATGC
>JBJTIX010000099.1:0-1513 GCA_046095205.1 Opitutia bacterium | reverse complement strand
CACGAACGGCGGGGCGATCACGCAGACGGGCGTGCTGGACGTGACGGGCACGACGGGCCTGAACGCGGGCGGCGGCGACATCACGCTGTCGAACCCCGGCAACCTCTTCGGCGGCGCGGTGAGCCTGACGGGCGGCGACGTCCTTATCGCGACCTTGGCCGAGGTCACCTTGGGGGATGTCACGGCGACCGGCGGGCTTAAGTTCAAATCCAACTATCCGATCAAGAAGACACCTGGAGCGATCTTCACCGTCACCGGTCCGGTCCAGCTGGGTAATGGCGGCGGCATCAATAATCCCGGGCTTACCTTCAACTATCCCGACACCGCCACGACCATCGGCGATGTCATCACCCGGTCAGCCGGTGTCGTGACGGTGCCCAGCGTCGAGATGCTGGCGGAAGCGTCGAACCAGATGGCGCAGAACGGAACGGTCCTGAGCGAGGCGATCGAAAAGGGGCTCCGGGTCTGGAATCCCTCTCCCGAGGCAGTCGCTGCGGGTGGTGACCAGATTCTCCTGGTTTCCGTTCGTCCGATTGTTCCGGCCAGTCCGGACATCTTGCCCGCCGGCGATACGTTCACCTTGAACAAATCAGCGCTCTCCCTAGCCAAGGAATTCGACATCTCCTTCGATATCCTCACTCGAATGGATTTCGCCGTCGTCAGCCTCGAGCATGGCGAGGTCGCTGGCTTGGTCTTCTCGTTCGATCCGGCCAACGGACGGCTTACGCTCAAGGGGAACTCCACCGCCGAAGCGGTGGAAAAGGCCCTGCGCAGCATCCGCTTCAAGTTCCTCAAGCCCGAACGCCCGGAGGAGATCAAGGTACGCCTCAATCTCAAGGCCGACGGAGGAATCGACACATCGCGCGTCGTGACGCTGAGAGACAAGCAGGGCAAGTAACCTTGCCCTGCTTGTCTTTGGGTGGTCACGGTTTCTTGGGTCAGCGGATTCTGATATTATGTCAGTGTGGTTCATTCATCTTTGGTATGGGCGTGGTGGGCTATGGTTAGTTGGTCCGCTTGAGTGCTTATTCCTCACATGAGGTCTCATTGTGACGGCGGAACTTCCCCGCAGATTGGCACTTTCCTTGCGGTGGCCTTTTGCGGGATTAGGTTTATGTACCTCCGAACCGGAGACGAAGGGTCTGGCCCGTTTCCGTTATCTCTATCCGCGAGTCAACTTGGGCGAAGCCTGCTATGTGGGCATGAACAACTCCGGACTGGGCGCAGCCAAGTCGGAAGCCGAGCCCAAAGACGAGACGCTCAAGCCGAGGTAACCGGAGCACTGGAAGCTGGCAGGGATGCGATGTCATCGCATCCGCCTCTCTGGCCGCCGCAGGGCGGCCGAGGGGTAGGGGCGTGGCTCCGCCGCGCCCTCCTGCCTCGGGGTGTTCCCAGTCGCCAATACCTGTATCGGGTAGGGCCGGCCATCCTTGGCCGGCCGCGGGCGCGCGCGGCTGGGCGGCCCGCCCCAGGGCGGGAGGGGGGGGGGGGGGCGCCCCGCCCCCCCGGGGGC
>JBJTIX010000098.1:0-1048 GCA_046095205.1 Opitutia bacterium | reverse complement strand
ATGCCGCACCTGCTTTGCCTGAACCTCAACGGCATGGACATCGAGGGCGACGCCAAGGGGCGCAAGATCCTTCCCGTCGGCGCCGGCACCGAGGACCTCAAGGTCCTGCGGCAGATTCGTGCCAGCGGCTATTCCGGCGTGATCGGCATCCTCAATCACACCCAGGAGAACGCCGAGCACCGTCTCATGGACAATCTCGACGGACTGCGCTGGGTGGTGCCGCAGATGGACGACCTGCCGCCGGGGCCCAGACCCGTCTGGCGTAGTTTCAAGGCCGCCGCTGCGGTCGCCGCCCCGGCGCTCATCACCGTCTCCGAGGAGCCGAAGGGCGAGCCGTCGCTCTCCGCGGAATATGGCAAGGCCCTGCGTGGCGGGCTGGTCGCCGCGGCTCATCCCGACGTCTTTCGCTGGCCGGTGACCGTGGAGGCCCGTGTCCGTCTGGATTCCTGGAAGACCTTCAACATCATCGTCGCGGCCGGCCCCAAGAGCTCCCGTCATCACTGGGAGGCCTACACCATGTCGGGTTCCGGCTTCTTCAGCCTCTATGCGCCCGGCAGGGGAGGGAATTTCGTCTCCGACGTGAACATCTGCGACGGCAAGTGGCACGACGTCCTCGTCAGCATGGACGACCAGGCCGTGACCCTCTGGGTCGACGGCAAGGCCGTGTTCGAGCGGGCGCCCGCGCCTTCGTCCAAAGACCCCCTGCCTGACAAGGTCGCCTTCGGTCGTCTGGTCGAGGGCGGAATCGGATGCGACGGGCTGGTCGACGACGTGCGCATCTCGCGCGGGGTGATGAAGCCACGCAAGGTCGAGGGTCCGCGCCTGCGCATGGACAACACCGTCGCCCTGCTGAGCTTCGACGACCTCGGCGCCGCCGCAGTCAGGCCGCCCGTCCCGGCGATCGCGCCGTTTGCGCCGGAGAGGGCGCCGCTGCGGCCTTCGCAGGATCCGCATGCGAGCGATCCGGTGAACCGCGAACGCGTCTTTGATTTCTATGCCAAGCAGGCCCTGCAGCTGGGCGGTTCGAAGGCCCTTCCCGAGCTGATCG
>JBJTIX010000097.1:0-22296 GCA_046095205.1 Opitutia bacterium | reverse complement strand
GCTCGTGCCGGTCGAGGGCGTTCCGGTCGAGGGCGTTCCGGAGGTTGCAGAAGGGGAGTTCGACGCCGGCTTCTCGCTCTACGCGGCGGCGTGGCGGCTCGTCGAGCGCTATCCCGGATCGCGGTTCCAGACCGGCCTCTTCGGAACGTGGATGTTCGCGAGATTCGGCCGAACCGCGGACGGGAAGCACGATCCGGCCGACAAGCCCGACGGCATGTACTCCGACATCGAGGGAGGCCTCGGCTGGTGGCGCGACACGCGCTTCCCGACGGAGACCCCGAAGTTCATCATGGGCGGCGTCGGCGTGAACTTCCACGACATCGCGAACGGCCCCGCCTACGGCCGCGGCAGCTGGGACGATCCCCGCGGCCTCTACGGCGTCGCCCAGCTGACGCCCTGGCTGCTCTTCCCGCCCGACGGGCTCAATCTGCAGCAGGGGGTGAAGGGCGGGCTCTTCGGCTACGGCTACCTGCCGATGCCCTTCGCCCGGGCCAAGACGAGGACGGAGGGGAAGGACGTGCCGACCGGCGACAACTGCTGGACGCTCTTCCTGAACGCCGCGAACTTCAAGGGACCGGTCTGCTTCTTCACGCCCAACTTCTGGGCGCGCTCCGCGCTCCGCAATCCGGAGGTCGCCGGCCAGATGCTCGATTCGCGCGGCTCGGACCCGAACAAGGCCTTCCAGATGGAGACCCAGTACGTGCCGGCCTCGCAGGCCGTGGACGAGAAGGGCGTGACCTACGCCCGCGTCGCGCCCACCTCCTTCCCGGTCGGCGCCGACGGCACGACGGTGGTGCTCCACCGGCTGACCTGCTACGACCGCAGCGCGCTCTATGACGGCGTGAAGGCCTGGTTCGAGGGCGGCCCCGCGGTCACCGGCGCCGTGCGCGCGGAGGGCTCCTTCCTGCAGAAGTTCCGCCCGAACGGCGGCTCGACCTGGAGCATCTACAAGCAGGGCACCAAGCGCGAGGCCAAGCCCGGGCTGGCCTGGAAGGCCTTCGCCACGCCGCATTCGCCCGATCCCTCCTCGTACGGGTACAAGTGGGACGACTCGCTCGTCACGCGCGCCGACGGCCTCGTGACGCTTCCGCAGTACTACCGCTTCGGACCCGGAGGGAAGAACGGACAGTGGACTCCGGTGAAGCCCGGCGAGGTGCCCGCCTCGACCGGACTCGCCGACCTGCGCTTCGACCGGCCGCAGGAGAAGCCCCAGCCGGCGCGCGAGACGCCCGTCGGCGGCCAGGCCTCGGAAGCCGCGCGGACGACCTGGAAGACGCCCGGCCCGAAGGCCGGTCCGTTCCGCGCCCTGCTCGGCGACGGCAGCGTCGTCACCTACTACTGGTACCGCTTCGCCGACCAGCCCGCGCTCCTCAACGCCGACCTCACGGCTGCGGAACGCGAGGCGATGCAGGTCAAGGTCGAGAAGCTCCACCGTTCGTGGACGAAGGACCGCGACTACCTCGCGCCGCCCACGGTCGGCACCCTCGCCGGACTGGACCCCGCCCAGCTCGTGACGCCCCCGCCCGGCCTGGAGGTCGGCCATGTGCCGATCGCCACGCGCCAGGAGCTGCCGGCGGCCGCTCCCGCGGGACGCTGAACGTCCGCAAACCCCGCCCGGCTCTTGCCTCCGGGACGGTTCGTCCTCCCTTGCGGGGGTGGCGCGCACGGTCCGTCTCATCCTCGGCGACCAGCTGAACCCGGAGCACTCCTGGTTCGGGAGCAGGGACGCGTCCGTCACCTACGTGATGATGGAGGTGCGCTCCGAGACGGACTACGTCGTGCACCACGCGCAGAAGGTCATCGCGATCTTCGCGGGCATGCGCCGTCTGGCCGACCTGTTGCGCAAGGCGGGCCATGACGTCCGCTATTTCCGCATCAGCGACCCGGACAACCGGCAGAACTTCGCCGAGAATCTGCGGACGGTCCTCAAGGAGACGAAGGCGGAACGTTTCGAATATCAGGAGCCGGACGAGTGGCGCCTCGACCAGGACCTGCGGTCCTTCGCCAAGGGGTGCGGGCTGACGACGGCCTGCGTGGGCTCGGAGCACTTCCTGGACGGGCGCGGCGGCGTGGCGGCGCATTTCCAGAAGGACGCCAAGCGTTGGCTGATGGAGTCGTATTACCGCAGGATGCGCGTGCGCACGCGCCTGCTCATGGACGACGACGGTGCCCCGGCCGGCGGCGAATGGAACTACGACAAGGAGAACCGGAAGCCGTGGAAGGGGACGCCCCCTCCGCCCAAGCCGTGGGATGTCTCCCGCGATCTTTCGAAGCTCTGGTCGGAGATCGAGGCCGCCGGGGTGAAGACCATGGGCTCGCCCTGCGCGGAGAAGTTCCCCTGGCCCCTGGACCGCAAGGAGGCGCTCGCCCAGCTCAAGGCCTTCATCGAACGGGGGCTGCCCGACTTCGGCGACTACGAGGACGCCATGCACACGTCGTCGGACCGGCTGTTCCACTCGCGCCTGTCCTTCGCGCTCAACGTGAAGCTCCTCTCACCGCTTGAGGTCGCGCAGGCCGCCGCCGACGCGCACGCGCGCGACCCGAAGCGCTACCCGCTGGCCGCGACCGAAGGCTTCGTGCGGCAGATCATCGGTTGGCGCGAGTATGTCCGCGGAGTCTACTGGGCGAAGATGCCCGCCTACGCCTCCGCCAACGGGCTGGGGCACAGGCTCCCGCTGCCCTCCTGGTTCTGGACGGGCAAGGTCCGCATGAACTGCATGCGGCACTCCGTCGGGCAGTCGCTCGAGACCGCCTACGCCCACCACATCCAGCGTCTAATGGTCATAGGGTCTTTCTGCCTGACCGCCGGCGTCGACCCGGCCGAGGTCGAGCGCTGGTATCTCGGGGTCTACATCGACGCGTTCCAGTGGGTCGAGCTTCCGAACGTGATCGGCATGAGCCAGCACGCCGACGGAGGATTTCTGGCGAGCAAGCCCTACTGCTGCGCCGCCAGTTACGTCTCGAAGATGTCAAACTACTGCTCCGGCTGCGCCTACGACCCCAAGGACCGCACGGGTCCGCTGGCCTGCCCGCTGAACGCGCTCTACTGGGATTTCTGGCTGCGCCATCAGGACCGCTTCCTGAACAATCCCCGCATCGGGATGGCCGTGCGTCAGGCCGCGAACATGTCGCCTGCCGAGCAGGCGGCCGTCCGGAAGAAGGCGGCGGAGCTGAGGGCAGGGATCGAAGAGCTCTGAGGACTGGGTAGAGGACTGCATCGAGGGCTGCGTTGAGGACTGGATAGAGGACTGAATTGATCCAAGGCCCCCAGCCATCCATCCAGTCTCCGGTTTCCCATTGAGTGAGGAGGGGTCCCGTTACCTGCCACCCGGGGCTGCCACCTGCCACCCGCAATTACTCCCTTCGTGCCTTACTTCTTCGCGGCCTTCTTCTTTCCCTTGCCGGCGTTGGCGGGCAGCGGATCGACCCCGGGCAGCGGGAAGTCCGGATTGGGCACGCGTGATGCCGACATCTTGGCCTCGAGCGATTTCACCACGTCGGGGAACTTGGCGGCGAGGTCGGTCGTTTCGTTCGGATCGGCGTCGAGGTCGTAAAGCTGGGTCGTGACCGGCTGCCCCGCCCGCGCCGCCTTGAGCATGTCGGTGCGGACGGCCTTCCACCTGCCGTCCCAGATCGCCTGCTGGGCGCCGTAGCCGGCGAACTCGCGGTAGAGCGGGCCCGTGCGCGGTGTGTCCTGGCCGCGGATGGCGGGCAGGAGGCTCTCGCCGTCATGCTTCGCCGGCGCCCTGGCCCCGGCGGCCTCGGCGAAGGTCACGTGCCAGTCCTCGAAGCCCGAGATGCGCGCCGAGCGACGGCCGGGCGGGCAGGATTTCGGCCAGCGCACCACGGTGGGCATGCGGACGCCGCCCTCGTGGAGCGAACCCTTGAGTCCGCGCAGGTCGCCGACGGAGCGGAAGAACTTCGTCTCGACCCCGCCCACGTCGTGCGTGGCGCCGTTGTCGGCGCTGAAGACGACGAGCGTGTCGTCCGCGACGCCGGCCTTCTCCAGCGCGGCCAGCAGACGGCCCACTTCGGCGTCGAGGCGCGTGATCATGGCCGCGTAGGTGGCGCGGGGGGTGCGGTTCGGCACGTAGGAGCCCGGGCTGGAGGGCGTGAAGGGCGGGTCCTCGGGGAACTTGCCGTCGTACTTGCGCAGGTCGGCCTCGGGGACCTGCAGCGACACGTGGGGCAGGGTGGAGGCGTAGTAGAGGAAGAAGGGCGCCTTGGCGTGCCGGGCGATGAACTCCTCCGCGCCCCGGATCATGCGGTCTCCGAGGAAGTCCTTGCCGATGAAGGGCGCGTAGGCCGCGGGGTCGCGCGGGTCGGCGCCTTCCGGGAAGCGCGCGTGGCCGGGCGTGCCCTCGGGTCCGTTATCCAGCTGCACCTCCCTGCCGTCGTCCCAGATCGCCTTCGGATACTGGCTGTGCGCGATCCACTGGCTCGTCAGGCCGAGGAAGCGGTCGAAGCCCTGCTTCATCGGGTTGCCCGTGGAGTTGAAGCCGCCGAGGCCCCACTTGCCGAAGGCGCCCGTGGCGTAGCCGGCGTCCTTCAGCGTGCGCGCGACCGTGACCGCGTCGGCGGGCAGCGGCGTCTGCTCACGGTCCCCGATGTCGCGGTTGTCGCGTGCATGGGCGTGCCCGGGGCTGAAGCCCGTCATCAGGACCGAGCGCGACGGGGCGCAGACGGCGTTGCCGGAGTAGTGGCGTGAGAGCACGAGGCCCTCCCGGGCGAGGCGGTCGACGTGCGGGGTGAGGATCTTCTGCTGGCCGTTGAACCCGACCTCCGCGTAGCCCAGGTCGTCGGCCAGGATGAAGACGATGTTGGGCCGGTCGGCGGCGGGCAGCCACAGGGCGAGGAGGAGGGCGGGGAGCAGTCGGGGCAGGCGGCTCATGCCCACTGCTTAGCCCCTGCGGGCCCGTCTGTCGAGGCCTCCGCCGTTTGTCGGGTTGACATCCCCCCTCGCGCGGGGCTTAACGACTATTCCTTTGCTCGGGCTGTAGCGTAGTCTGGTAGCGCGCTTGCATGGGGTGCAAGAGGTCGTGAGTTCGAATCTCACCAGCCCGACCAAAGGAAAGCGCCCTCAACGTCCCTCCATCCAGGGGATGAGCAGGTCGGCCCAGGCCCGGGCCAGGGCCCGCTGGCCCTCGCCGCTGAAGTGCACGCCCTTGCCCCCGCCTTCGCGGAGTGCGCCCCGCAGGGCGTCGGAGTCGGGGCCGCGCACGATGCCGTCCTTGCCCCAGAGCGAGGCCTGCGCGGCGCGGATGTCCTCCGAGCCGGGATCGTCCGGGGTGTGGTAGCTGACCTGCGCGACCATCCAGGGCGCGTCCCAGCCGGTGTCCTTGCGCGAGGAGCTCACCAGCAGCCCGAGGTGCTCGGCGTAGAGCCGTCCCGGCAGGGTCCGCGTCGCGTCGCGCTGGTTGGCGTCGCTCTCGCCCTGGTGCCAGAGCACCGCGCGGAAGCCGTTCGGTCCGAAGGGCCGCATGCGTCCGACGAGCGCGTCGTAGGCCGCTCCCTTGCTCGCCCATTCGCCCGTGGGCAGGCGTTCGACGCGCGACTCGATGGTGGGAGGGTTCGGGAAGCGCGTTCCGGCGGGCAGCCATTCGCGCACGCTGGTGGCCCCGATGCCGGCGGTCACGAAGGCGACGGGCACCTTGAGCCGTTCGGCGAGCAGGTCGCCCAGGGCGGGCACGAAGCTGCCGCGTGCGCCGCTGGCGCCCGGCTGGGGGTCGGCGCAGGGGTTCCAGCTCGTGCCGTCGAAGTTGACGACGAGGGGGCTGCGCGCGGTCATTCTCTCTTCGCCGTGGTTGGCGGAGTTGGACTGGCCGGCGACGACGAGGATCTCGCCCGCGCCGAAGCGTCCGACCTTCGCCCGGGCGAGCACGCGCTCGCCGGAGGTCGCGCGGACCTCGAGGCCGTACCATCCGCCCGCGGGGAACTCCACCGTGGACATGAATTCGTCGCCTCGGGCCTCGATCCGCAACGGCACCCAGCGCGACTCGCCCGCGCCCGGCACCACCGGCCGCCATTCGAGCGTGGCGCCCGAGGCGTCCAGCCCGCGGAGGCGCCCGCGCAGGTCGAGGCGGGCGCGTCCGTCCGCGCGGCGCTGCACGACCTGCAGCTCCGCCGGGGAGAAGATGCGCAGCGGGGAGGAGATGCGGGCCATCAGGGCCCCGAGGGATTCGCCGATGAGGAGGTAGGTCTCGGCGTTACCGAACTCGTGGTGGCCGTGTCCGGGGTTGGGGGAGTCTTCAGCGCGTCGTACGGAATCGCGCGTGGGCGCGAAGGCCGTGGTCGCGGCGAACTCCGGCTGCAGCGTCACCGACTTCTGCGCGGCGCGCAGCCGCTCCCAGTCGGGCGGGGCGTCGCGCCAGGGGCCGGTCAGCTCGCCGACCACGACGGGCAGGTCAGGCACGGCGAACTCCTTGCGCAGGTCGCGGATCAGGTGGGCGAGGTTGGAGGCGTATTCGGGCACGGCCTTCCGGGGGTCTATGCCGTCGTTCCATCCCTGGTACCAGACCAGTCCGGAAAGCCGCGGCGTGCGCCCGCGCAGCGCGGGGAAGTCGGACTCCATGTCGCGCAGTGCCTCGCGCACCTGGGAGACCATCCTGAGGTAGTAGGGGCCCGTCTCGCCGCCGGCCGAGGGCGGGCGGTAGTCCTTCACGAGGCTCTTGCCGCCCCAGGCGCACTTGATGAGTAGCACCGGATCGTCGTTGGCGTCGCCGAGGGCGTGACCGCACATCAGCTCGGGTCCGAAGTGGTGCCCGCCGTACACGGCGAAGCCGATGCCGAGCGGGCCCTTGAGCGAGGGGTTGCGCTCGCGGTCGTAGCGCACGAACACGTCGTCGCGCGTGCGCCAGGAGCCGTCGGCGTTCTTCAGGACGCCGCGGAAGCGGGCGCCGGCCTCCTTGCCGAGGAAGTCCACCAGCGTCCCTTTGCCCTCGTTGTAATCCTTGCCCTTCAAGTCGACCACCGCCTGGCCCTCCATGTTGGACTGGCCGGCGAGGATGAAGACGCGCACGTCTCCGGCGGCGGACGCCAGCAGGGGCAGCAGCAGGGCGAGCAGGGTCCTCATCGGGACACCTCCTGCGCGGCGGCGGGAGCGGCGGGCTTCCTGCCGAGCGACCAGTCGGGCGGCGAACCCTTGCGCTGGCGCGAGAGCCAGAGCACGGCCGAGGAAGACTCCGAATCGTGGCCGCCCTCGAAGATCGTGACGCGTGCGCTGCCCGAAACGCGGCGGAAAAGGACGGCCTTGGCCCGTTCGGGGTCTTCCTGCCTTTCCGCCGCAAGCGCGTCGGGAATCTTGCGCTCGCTCACCATGGCGGCGATCGCCTCGTCGGGGATGCGGCGGTCGGCCGCGGCCAGCACGTTGAAGGCGCGCAGGGTGTGGCTGACGGGGACGGAGCCCGTGTGGCCGTCGTGGATGCCCGTGCTGATGTCGATCGGGACGCCGACGGCGGAAGCGAGCAGGAAGAGCGGGGACCGGCGGCGGTATTCGGCCTCGGTCGCCGGTCCGGGCGGCCCGCCGCAGGACTGCTCCAGCATCCGGGCATAGCTGTTCTTGCGCGTGGCGCTCTCGGCGTGCCACGCCGCGAGGTCGGTGATGGGGCACCAGCTGCTCACGCCGGCCCAGACCTGCGGGGCCCGCGCCGCCATGACGAGGGACATGTGCCCGCCGCCCGATCCGCCGACGAGGTAGATGCGCGCGTCGTCGATGCGGGCCTCGCGGCGCGCGTGCTCGACCGCGTCGAGCACGTCCTGCACGGCGAGGTCCGAGGCGCACGCCTCCGGCCGGCGGTTGGGGCCGCGGAAGTCGGGAGCGACCAGCGCCCAGCCCATCTTCTTCGCCTGGGCGATCCAGGGCGGGCCCTGCTCGATGCTGCCGCTCCACGAATGGAGGAAGACCAGCAGGGGCACGGCCGGGCCCTCGGTCCCCCTGGCCGCCGAATCGGGGCGCCACCAGATGGCGCGCTGTTTCGTGCCGTCCTTGGTGCTGACGATCTCGACCAGTCCGGGCAGGGTTTTCTGCGCGGCCTGCGCCCTGGGTTCCGGCGCGGCCTGGAGCAGCGCGGCGGTCAGCAGCAGAAGGGCGCCCCTCACTTGGATGCGCCCAGCAGGTGGGCCCTGACGAAGTCGTTGGCGGTGGCGTGCCTCACGCCCGGGGCTCCGGGGTAGACCAGGTCGGCCTTCACGCCGTTGGCGTCGCAGTGCTCCTTGAGCTTCACGCCGAAGTTGGCCGAGTGGGTGGGGTCCTTCTCGTCCTTGCCGAGATTCGGCGCGGCCCCGTAGTACAGCCCGACGGGCGGGTCGTCCTTCGAGACGAGCTCGTAGGGGGAGTACTGCTTGATCCACGGCAGGATCTTTTCGCGCGAATCATGGAAGGCCTGGAAGGAGGACACCTTGGCCTTGGCGTCGCCGGCGATGCCGAAGGCGTGGGCGCCGTAGCTGCTGTTGGGCGTCCAGCTGCGCATCTGGTGGGGATCGAGCGACGTCTGGGCGCCGCTGACCGCGGCGCAGGTCACGCGGGTGGACTCCCGGGCCACGGGGTCGGCCGAGTTCGGGTCGGCCAGGTCGTCATGAAAGGCGAGCCACAGGCTCGTGCAGGCTCCGGCCGAGCCGCCGGCCAGCGCCACGCGGGTCTTGTCGAGGTTCCACTCCCCGGCCTTGCTGCGGCAGAACTGCAGGGCGCGGGCGCAGTCCGTCATCGGGCCCTTCACCGGCGGCACGAGCCCGTCGGCCGTGGCGTCCTTGATCATGCGGTATTCGACCGAGACCACCGAGATGCCGGCCGCGAGGGCGTCCGGGAGCATGCTGCGCACCACCGAGCGGTCGCCACCGTTCCATCCGCCGCCGTGGATGTAGAAGAGCAGCGGCGTCGGGCGGTCGGACTTCGCCCGCCAGAAGTAGATGCGCTGCATCCGGTGCGGGCCGTACGAGACGTTCTCGTCGGGCTCGATGGGCAGCGGGTATTTCCTGAACTCCGGGTCGGTGACGGACGGGGCGGCGGGGACGGCCTTGGCCGGGGCCTTCTTGGCCGGCTCGGCGGCGTGGAGCGAACAGGCGGCGACGGCGGCCGCGACGGCGAATCGCAGGAGTCTCATGGGGTCCCGCATTCAGCCGGCGGACCCGCGGGCTGGCGAGCGCTTTCGGCGGGCTCAGCGCACCTTGTAGACCTTCACGTCGTCGACCCAGAGGGTCGCGTTCACCAGGAAGCTGAACCAGCGCTTCACCGGATGCGCGAACCCTTCCGAGCGGTGGGAGAGCACCCGTCGGCCGTCGAGGGACAGGCGCATCTCGTCGCCTTCGGTCACGAGCACCAGCGTGTGCCATTCCTGGTCGGCCTTGAGGCTGGTCATCGCCTGCTTCGTGCGCAGCAGCTTCTCGAGCTCGGCGGGAACGGATGCCTTGCGGGCGGCCGCCTCCTGGCGGGTGGCGCGGATCTTGAGGTCCATCACGCCGGTCTTCTGGTCGATGAGGGTCGCCTTGCCGCCCTCGAGGATCGCGTAGCAGAGGTGTCCGGCGTGCACCCCTTTGGTCTCCCGGTCCACGAAGCCCAGCTGCATCGTCTCGCGCTGGCTGAGTCCCGGGAACTTGAACCGCACCACCGCCCCGCCGTCGCCGAAGCCGGCCTCGTGGTGGATGTGCGCGGCGTGGCCGGCCTCCTTCGTGGCGCTGGCGATCTTGAGGACGCCGGCGTCGAGGTCGGCCTGCCTGATCTTGGGGACCCGGTCGGCGGTGGCGCTGTTCCAGCCGTTGCCGATCGCCTTGGCGAGATTGCCGTCCTCCTCGCGCTCGAAGGCGTCATGGAAGACCAGCGTCCCCTCCTTGGTGAGCCAGGCCAGGTCGTCGGCCGGAGCGCCGTGCAGCGAGACGGCGAGGGAGAGCATGAGGAGGGCGCGCATGGTGTGGGAAGATGGCAGATGATGGATGGCTGAAGGTACGGGATGGGGTGAGGGTGCGGGGAACCCGCCTTTCGTCCACGACCGTCATTCCTTCACGGCGGTGATGACGCTTCGGTCGCAGGCCGTCTCGGCGAAGCGGAAGGAGCCGAAGCCGGCCTCGGCGAGCAGCCCGCGCATCTCGCCCACGCCGTAGCAGCGCCCCTCCGTCACGCTCATCAGCAGCGCCGAGTAGGCCGTGACGGGCAGGGGCCCGTCCTTCGCCTCGTTGAGATGGGCGTCGTGGACGACGATGAGCGCGCCGGGCGCGAGGGCCTCGGCGGACGCCCTGAGCAGCTGACGGACCTTGGGCACGTCCCAGTCGTGCAGGACGTTGGAGAAAAGGTGGACGTCATGGCCGCGGGGCAGGGGGTCGCGGAAGATGTCGCCGGCGGCCACGGAGACCAGTCCCTCGCAGCCGCGCTTGCGGATCATCGTGCGGGCGATGCCGTCGACCGGGGGGCGCTCCAGCACCGTCGCCTTCAGTCCTGGCGTGCCCTGCGCCAGCACGCAGGCGTAGATGCCCGAGCCCCCGGCGACGTCGAGTAGGCTGCGCCTGCCGGCCAGGCCGGCCTCGCGCAGGAGGGCGGGGCCGAGCGTGAAGCCGCGGCAGTCCATGGCCGCGGTGAAGCCCGTGGCGAACTCCTCGGTCAGCATGGCCTCCGTCCAGGGCTTCTCATCCTTGTAGCTGCCCCAGTTGGCGGGCCGGTCGGTGCGCAGGATGACCGCGAAGTCCCTCGCCACCGGGCGCTCCTTGAGCGACGCGTAGTAGGGGATGATCGAGCGCGGGGAGTCCTTGGTCAGGTGCTCGCGGGCTGTCGGCGTGGCGTGGAAGCGGCCGTCCTGCCGGCGGACCAGCCCGTTCGCGGCGAAGAACGAGAGCATCACGTCGGCCGGACGCGGATGCACGCCGAAGGTCCGGCAGACCTCGTCCAGGTCCATCGGCTGCGCGGCCAGGCGCGTGAAGAAGTCGAACTCGCACGCCGCGGCGGCGATCAGGTCGGCCGCGTAGAGCCCGTCGCGGTAGCGGTAGAGCTGGTGTGGGTCGGTGTCCGGGCCGCGGGTCAGGTCGTGCCCCATGTCACTTGCGCCGCGGGGGCTTGAGCTCGTCGGCGGTCCAGCCCGCGGTACGGTCGGAGAACTTGGCGCGCACGTCCCGGACGTAGCCGGGGGCGACCGGCGAGGCGGTGTGCTCCCATTCTCGGCGGACATAGGTGAGCACCGCCGCGATGTCCTCGTCGGTGAGCTGCAGCATGGGCGGCATGGCCAGGTCCCAGGTGCGGTTGCCGACCTTCACCGGGCCGTTGAGCCCGTGCATCACGATGCGGGCGGCGACGTCGGGAGACCCGAGGACCCACTCGCTGTCCACGAGCGGCGGTGCGAGCCCCTCGAGGCCGTAGCCGTGCGGCTGGTGGCAGCCGCCGCAGAGGGAGGAGTAGACCGTGCGCCCCTTCTCGAAGGCGGCGAGCTGCGCGGCGTCGAGCGGCGTGATCTTCGGGGGCGGCGGCGCGCCGGGCTTGCCGGCCCACAGCAGGCGGGCGTCGATCGCGCCGAGCGCGGAGGCGCCCTCGCCGGACTTGAGCGAGGATTTGAGCGAGGCCAGGGTGACCGACGGACCGTCGAGCCAGAGCGGCTTGGGCTTCTGCGCGCCCTTGGCGGCGGCGTTCTGGGAGAGCCCCTTCACGAGCGCGATGCGCACGGCCGGACGCTCGTCGGCCAGCTTCAGCATCTCCTCGAAGGGGTCCGCCTTGCCGGCCTGCGCCACCCTGGCGGCGATGCCCGCGAGCGCCTCGAGCGAGGGGCGCGGCGGTTTGGCGCCGGCCTTGTCGGCGATGAGACGCGCGACGGCGGTCTCGCGTCCGCGGATGCCGGTCAGCGCGCCTTCGCGCACCAGCGCGTTGTCGCCGCGGCGCGTCAGGGTCCAGGCCAGGGCGTCGTCGGTCACGGGCAGGTTCGAGGAGGAAAGCCGAACGGCGACCTGGGCCAGCACGCGGGCGTCCTTGTCGGCGGAGAGCCCGGCGATCTCGGCCATCACTTCGACGGGGGCCGTCCGGACGGCGCCCGCGCGCACGCGGGCGTCCTCGTCCTTCAGGGCGGAACGGGCCGTGGCGGCGTCGAGCGCGCCGAGGCCCTCGAGCGTCCAGAGCGCGTGGAGCCTTCCGAGCGCCGGCGCCTTGGCGTCGGTGGCGAGGGCGCGCAGCGCGGGCGCGGGGGCGGCGTCGCCGGACTCGACGAGCAGGCGCTGGGCCGTGTCGCGCACCCAGCCGTTGGCGTGGGACAGGGCCCGCACGCGTCCGGCCGTGTCGGCGGGCATGCGGAAGCCGGCGGCCCGCGGGGCGCCGTCGCGCACGACGCGCCAGATGCGGCCGCGGTCGAAGGGCGTGACCAGTTTGCGGTCCTGGATGTTGGCCAGGAGGTAGTGGGTGAGGAAGGCCTCGTGCTGGATGATGCCGCGGTAGAGGTCGACGATGAGCATCGTGCCGTCGGGCGCGTTCAGCGTCTGCACCGGGCGGAAGCGCTCGTCGGTCGAGGTGAGGAACTCGGAGCCCGGATGCGGATCGGCGGCGGTGACGACCCCGTCCTTTTCCGAGAGCGTGAGCCGCTTCACCAGGTTGCCCGCGGGTTCGGGCACCAGGACGCTGCCGGCGAAGGCGCTTCCGAGCCCGTCGCCACGGTAGACTCCGGCGCCGCAGGAGGCGGTCGTGCGGGCGAGGGTGCCGTCCTCGCGCAGGGTGCGGCTGTCGTATCCGCGGTTCACCCCGGGCGTGGGGTGGGAGGGCCAGACGTCCTGCGCGACCATCACCTTGTGGTTGATGCCGGTGGCGGTGCGGAGGAGCGGGTTGCGCGAATAGGCCTCGGACTGCAGGAGGTCGGTGCGCAGGAGGTCGGAGTTGTAGTTGTAGTAAAGCCGGCCGACGTCGTCCTGGCAGAGCCCCCACTGGCCGCGGCCGAGTCCGCCGGGCAGCTTCTTCCACTGGCCGCCCGTCAGGCGCAGGCGCGAGGGGTATCCGGCGCTGTAGACGTGGTTGTCGAGCGCCCAGGTCGGCGTGTTGGCCATGTGCTCGGGCTGGCCGCCCTCCTTGCCGTAGTCGTCCGCGACGACGTCCTTCGTGTCGGCGCGTCCGTCGCCGTCGGTGTCCTTCATGAACCAGAGGTAGGGAGGTGCCGCGACGAGGGCGCCGCCGGCCACGGGCATGACCGCGCGCGGCATGACGAGCCCGTCGGCGAACACCGTGGCCTTGTCCATGCGACCGTCGCCGTCGGTGTCCTCGAGCACCGAGATGCGTCCGTTGGGATCCTTCTCCCCGCCGCCTTCGAGGTCCTGCATGTAGCCGCGCATCTCGACCACGAAGAGCCGGCCGCGTTCGTCGAAAGCGGCGGCGACCGGCGACTGCACCATCGGTTCGCAGGCGACGAGCTCGAGGCGCCAGCCCTTCTCGACCTTGAAGGTGGCCAGCTGCTGCTCCGGCGAGAGCGGCGCGGGCGCCGGCGGGCGGAACTTCAGCTCAACCTTGGCCGGGCCGGCGTTCTTCTCGTGCAGGGCGAGGGCGCAGGCGGAGCCGAGCGCCAGGCAGGCGAGGGCGGCGAGCGGGGTCTTCATGCCCGTCAAGACAACCGAAAGCCCGCGTTTTGCGAAACAAAACCTCAGTTCACCGGAGGGCGTCCAGCGGTATCACGGCCAGTTCGGCGCTGTTGTTGTTCCAGAGCTCGCGGCCCGTGCCGGCCCGGCCCAGCCCGCCGCCGCTGTTGGAATAGCCGACGTAGAGGAAGCCGTCGAGTTCGAGGGCGCAGGGGTAGGCCAGGGCGGCCTTGGCGTGGGATTCGCCCGGTCCCCCGGGGTGGAGGGCGTCGCGGATGACGAAGATGCTGCTGAAGGCCTCCTCGCCGGGGCGCGAGACGGCGATGCAGAGCGGGGAGCGCCGGTTGCCTCCGTCGCCGCTGATCGAGCCGACGAGGTAGCGGCGTCCGTCGGAGAGCATGCCCGCGGCGGGCTTGCTCGCGGCCATCGGCAGGTCGGAGGGCGCGAGCGCGGTCCAGGTCCGCCCGCGGTCGCGGCTCACGGAGGTCAGCAGCTGCGCCTTCTGTCCGTAGCGCGAATAGAGGTGCACGCTCTTGCCGTCGACGACGATCGCGGATTCGCCCCAGACGCTCCCGAGGCCGGGCGTCATCGGGATGCGCACGAGGTCCCACCTGGTGAAGTCGTCGCCGCGGCTGATCGCCACCGCGGGCGGATTCTGTCCGCCGACGGACGCTCCGGACATGATCCAGTTGCCGTCGCCGAGGGGCCGGGGCGGTTCAAGGGGCCAGAACCCGCCGCCCACGACCGTGCCGAGCTTCTTCCACGAGCCGTCGGGCTGCAGGACGTAGGCCCGCGTGTGCACGTCGGCGAGCGTGCCGCGGTAGGCGCCGTGGAAGGCCCACAGGCGGCCGCCGTGCGAGAGCATCACGCCGTGGCTGACGCCCACCTCGGGCGCTGGCGCGCCGTCGATGGTGCGCACGGGGCTCCAGGTGCGACCCTCGTCCTCGCTCACGGTGTAGCGGGCCTCCTCGGTGGAGGTGTTCTCGCCGCCGCGGTTGTGCCCGAAGCTGGCGTAGAGCCGGCCTTCGTGCCTGGCCAGCGCGACTCCGTGCAGGAAGCGGTAGCCGTCGAGGGCGAACTCGTAGGGCTTGATGATCTGGAACCGCACGCCCTTGAGGCGCGGCTGGTCGGCGGCGGCGGGCACCGGCCCTTCGGCGTCCCAGACGTCGGCAGGGTGGCGCGGCGACGAGCAGCCCTGGAAGAGGACCGCGAGCGCGGCGATGCTGAGGGCGAGGCGCATCATTTGCCGGCCTCGGCCTTCTTCTTGGACTTCTTGACGCTCTTCTTCTCCCCCGAGTCCTTGCGCCCGGGCAGCGAGCCGTCGGCCGGCGGCTGGTCGGCGAAGTCCGGGATGCGGAAGTCCACGGCCCGGGCCTGGCGCTCGTATTCGGCCTCCAGGCGGGTGCGGAGTTCCGCGGCCTCGGGCGCCTTGGCGAGGTTGCGGGTCTCGTAAGGGTCGGCCTTCAGGTCGAAGAGCTCGGTCCAGTCGTCATGCCCGGGGTATTTGATCAGCTTGGCGTCGGCGGTGCGCACCGCGGTGGTGGTCGGCACGGGGAAGCCCTTCTCGAAGAAGTAGCAGTAGAAGTAGGCGTCGCGCCAGGCGGCGTCCTCCCTGCCTTCGAGCAGCGGCCGCCAGCTGCGTCCGTGCACCGCCTTCGGCACCGGCACGCCGGCGAGATCGAGGAAGGTGGGGGCGGGGTCGACGTTGAGGACCATGCGGTCGTCGGTCCGCCCGGCCTTCACCGCGCGGGGGTAGCGCACCACCATGGGGATGCGCAGGGACTCCTCGTAGGCGGACCGCTTGTCCCCGAGGGAGTGCTCGCCGAGGTAGTAGCCGTTGTCGCTCGAGAAGACGAAGACCGTGTCGTCCGCCAGCTTGAGCTCGTCGAGCAGCGCCAGCAGGCGACCGACGTTGTCGTCGACGCCGTTGATGCCGCGGACCATGCCGAGGTTGGTCGGGACGAGGCCCGTCGGCGCGGCCGCCGCGGCCGCCGCGGCCTTGGGGCCGACGGACTGCTGGTAGGGCGGCCGGAGCCCGAGGTTGGGAACGGCGCGCGCCTGCTCGCCTTCGTAGGCCTTCTCGTGGCGGGGCGGCGGGGTGAAGGGGCCGTGGCAGGTCTTCAGTCCGAGGATCGCGAGGAACGGCCTGTCACGGTTCGCGCGGATGAAGTCCATGGTGAAGCCGGTCGTGACGTCGTCCACGAAGCCCTTGGTTTCGCGCTTCACGCCGTCGACCTCGATCGGGCAGTCGAAGTAGACGCCCTGACCGGTGAAGCTGGCGGAGGTGTCGAAGCCGGGCCGCTTGCCGGACTGGTTGCCGTGGTGCCACTTGCCGAAGTAGCCGGAGACGTAGCCCGCGGTGCGGAGCAGGGAGGGCAGGTTGACGTGGCCCTCGGGGTGCGCGGTGTGGTTGTTGGTCACGCCGTTGACGTGGCCGTACTGCCCGGTCACGAGCGTCGCGCGCGAGGGGGCGCAGAGCGAATTCACGACGAAGGCGTTGCGGAAGCGGAGGCCTTCGGCGGCGAGCCGGTCGAGGTTGGGCGTGCGGAGCCAGGGGAACCGGGCCTTCTCGCCCTGCTCGCGCTGCACGACTCCCATGGCGTCCCAGCGCTGGTCGTCGGAGAAGACGTAGATGAAGTTGGGCCGGCGCGTCTCGGCGGCGGAGACAGCGGCGGCGATCAGGGCGAGCAGCAGGCTGACGGGGCGCATCCAGTCATCGTGACTCGCCCTTCCCGGCTGGCAACCCCGCAGGGGGCGGCGGAATCTCGCTAACCGTGATCCGCGTGGCCTTATTCGGGGAGGGCAGGTTGATGACCACGGAGTAGGTCTGTCCGTCTAGGGCGGGCTCCATCTGCCAGAACTCCCTTCCATGGGAGGCCGGGTCGAGGGGCGTGCCTAGGATTTCAGGCACGGCCGGCGTGTCCGCCGTGGCGGGCCTGGCGGGGGCGCCACCGACCAGGACGGTGAGCCGCTCGGGTTGCGCGGTGAGTCCGGTCAGGCGCACCGGCACGTGGCCGACGCCCCCGGCGAGCGTGAACTCCGCGCGGTTGTCCCGGCACGCGATGGTGACGGCGGGATGCAGCGTGACGACGCTTCCGACGGTGGCGACGGCCTCGCGCGCGCCGTCCTTCGCCTCCCGCAGCACGCGCTCGGGCGCGGCGAGCGAACGCAGCGCCTGCCGCAGGCCTTCGTCGGGTCCGTAGTAGTCCTCCGCCTGCTGGGGAAGGACGACGTGCTCGATCAGCGCCTCGACATGGTCGCCCGGCAGCAGGGTCTTCACGTCCGGCGGCGGCACGATGTCGAGCGTGGTGGAGAGCCTGCCGAAGGGGAAGCCGCCGCGCTCCACGAGCCAGGGCAGGGCGGGCCTGCCGCCGAGGACGGCCTTCCACTCGCGGATGATGAAGCCGCGGTCGGCGAAGGCGCCGGCCTGCCGGCCCGCGCCGTCCCGGCCTCCATGCAGCGAGGCCCAGGGCGTGCGGCCTTTGAGTTCGACGGGGTCTCCCTGCCGGATCTGCCGTTCGGCGGATGGCGCAGGCTGCCAGCGACGGAGCACGCCGGACGCATCGCCATGGGCGAGCGATTCGCCCTCGGGGTAGTTGTACATGTCCGCCCCCATCTGGAAGATGACGAAGCGTCGGAAGTCTGTCTTCTCGGTCACGTCCGCCCGGATGCGGTAGCTGGCGCGCGCGATGTCGGAGGTGCGGCCGATGCTGACCTCGGCCGAGTGATGGAGCGACCGTCCCGTCCGGCCCGTATAAAGCACCCGCGAGAGGCAGGGCCCCTGGCTGAGGTAGGTCGTCCGCATGTCCGCCCGCGGCACGAAGAGGCCGGGCTGCGGCGCGATGTTGAGGCGAAGCCAGTCGGCTCCGCCCACGTTGTTGGTCCACTGCCATTTCTCCCCGCGGATGGAGGTCACCATGATCGGTCGCACGTCTAGGACGGCGCAGCCACGCTGGGCCTGGTCGGGTTCGAAGCAGAAGTTCTCGCCCCACGCGCCGATGGCGGCCTCGTCCCAGAGCTGGTTGGAGCCCCAGCCTACGAGGGAGAGCTGCGAATGGCTCACGGCCGGCAGCCTGCCCCAGTGTCCGTAGGCAAGCGCCAGCTCGAGCTCGGATTCTGTGCGACCGAACGGAAGGCGCAGCAGCGTGACCGCATGGAACCAGGTCGATGCGAGTTCGCCGGCCTCCGCCCGGGAGTGCCAGTTCTTGCTCAGTTGCACGGGTATGCCCGTCGGAGTGCCGTCAGGAGTCCTGAGCACGGCGGTGATGCCGGTGATCGGCGAACCGGTGGCATGACGCAGGCCCTCGCTGGTCTTCGTGAAGATGATGCGGGCGACCCCCTGGCTGTTTCCGGGCTTGCGCAACTTAAGCCGTACGCGTTCGAGCAGGTCGTTGCCCCGGCCCGCGCCCCGGACGGAGTCCAGGTCCACCTTCAGGCAGCCCAGCTGCGCATCCCGCGTCACCGGCAGACTCGCCCCCGTATCCTTGTCTTCGGCGATGAGCCCGACGTCCTCGGTGATGTTGATGTGATCAGGGTTGCTCGGCTTCACCTCCAGGACGCTGCGATGCCATCCCGACTCGTCGGCCGGGGTCTCGCCGGTCTTGCGCCAGTCTCCCGATCCGTGGTCGTCGAGCAGGGACAGCGACATCTTGACGTCCTTCCATGCGGCCCGTGCGCGCGTCGCGACGCTTTCGCCGTCCGCGCGGAAGGGGAGGGCCACGGTGTCCGCCCCCGGCGCGGTCGCCGACTTGCCGGCGGCGGCGCCGCCGACTTCGGATGCCGTGAGGGCCCTGGGATGGAAGCGCACCTCGTCCACGGCGCCCTTGAAATGATAGCCGTCTCCCCTGCCGTCGCCCCGCCGGCCGAGGTGCAGGGCGCCCTGTCCGGGCAGGCGTGCGGCGCCCGCGGGCAGGCTTGCGGCGGGTGTTCCGTTGACGAACAGCGCAAGGTTCTGCCCGTCGCAGGTGATCGCCAGGTGGTTCCATGCCTCGGTGCGCGCGTCCACGGCGGAGAAGAGCGTCCGGGCGCCGGCCCGTCCGCCGATCAGGTTGACGCGTCCGGCGATCCGGGCGCCGTGCAGCGTGAAGCCGAATCCTCCGGCTGTCTCCTCGTTGGACCCGCGACAGGCTATCCAAGGCCCCTGCTTGGTGGCGGACGAGGCGTCCGTGGGCACGTAGGCCCAGAGTTCGAACGTGAACTGCGGCGCACCGAAGGCGGGGCTGTCCGGCACCGTGAGGTGGTTCGACCCTGTCAGGCCGAAGCCGCCGCCGTTCAGTCCGAAGCACGCCTCGCCCTCGGGGATGGACATCAGCGGAGGGCGTGCATGAAGGATGATGTTCAGCCGGTCGGGCCAGGCGACGGTTTCGAGGCGGAATTCGCCGGCGAGGGTCTTGCCCTCGTTGCTTTGCAGTTCGAGTCCGAACACGTCGCCTCGCTGCAGATACCGTCCGGATTCGATCAGGCGAGGCCCCTCCTTGCCGTCCCACGGCTTGCCGCGTTTGACTTCGTAGCGTTCGCCGTCGACCGTCGCGCTCAGGTAAAGCCTGCCGGGGGGCGCCGACTCCCAGGCCACGCCTTTGCGCAGGCGGAGATGTTCGGGCAGCGGGCCGTCGACGTCGCCCGGCTCAGGGTGGTAGGGGGTGACCGTCCGGCCGCGGTAGCCGAAGGCGCGGGCGGCCAGCGTCCGCGTGTCTAGGGCGAAGAAGTAGCTGCCGGTCTCGATGACCCGCACGCCGAATCCGCCTTTGGCGGGCATGCCTCCGGCCCAGTGCATGCTCGTCCAATCCGATGTCGCCGGGGCGCGCACTCCGGGCGTGAACGGAGGAACGGCCTTCACCGGCTTCGGCGCGGATCCCGGTGGGGCGACCTGGCACAGGGCCGCGTTCCCCGCGGCCAGCAGGCAGGTCAGCAGGGCGAGCACGCGCGGCATGGGCTCAGCTTGGAGCGCCGTGGGAAGGGCAGAGCCAGATCACTTCGCCGCCGGCCAGTCGTCGGTGCGGAAGGTGCTCGCAGGGAGTCCGGCGCCGTTGACGAGGTTGCAGTCGGGATTCTCCAGCCACGCGTAACGGACCGCGACGGGCGCGGACACCTCGGGACTGCTGACCACGACCTTGTCGCCCTCGATGCGGGCGACGGCGGCCTTCCAGACCTTGTCGGCTCCGGCGACGGTGAAGCCGCGGGGCGCGGATCCGTCGCGGGTCTTCAGGCCTTCGCCGTGCCTGAAGGAGACCGTGATGGAGGCGCCATCGACCTTGCTGCCGGAGGGCAGGGGGCCGCTGATGGCCGGCACCTTGCGGTCGTAGACCGTGCCGAGCGCCCAGAAGGCGAGCCGCTGGCCGACGGCCTGCTTGTTCTTCGGGTGTATGTCCTTCGGGTCGCCGACGTCGAGGGTGATGGCCATGCCGGTCTTAGGCAGCGCGAGCACCTTCATCATCGATTCGCGCATGCGCGGCCAGCCTTCGGCCGCCGAATTGCGGTAGTTGGGCAGCTGCACCCAGGCGAAGGGTACCTCGTCCTGCCAGAGCGTGCGCCAGCTCGTGACGAGCTGGGAGAGCTGCTTGACGTAGAGCTGCGCGGCCTCGGGGCTGTGGGCATTTCCCTCGCCCTGATACCAGAGCATGCCGCGGAGGGTGTAGGGCGCGAGGTTGACCACCTTGCCGTTGTAGAGATGGGCGGGGCCTCCCTTCAGCCGACGCATCGCCAGCGGGTTCTTGGGCGCGGGCGTGACGAACTCCTTGCCCTCTTTCTTGGCCTTCGCGACGGCGGCCTTCCAGCGGTCGGTCTGCTTCTTGAACAGGTCGCCTGCGCCCGCCTCGTCGAAGGACACGTGGTCCTTCAGTCGCACGTCGTAGACGGCCTTGGTCTCGGGGTCGGAGGACTGCGTCTCGGCCGATACCCAGGCCTCGATGGGCGTGCCGCCGACCGAGGTGTTGACGAGTCCGACGGGGACTCCGAGCTCCCGGTGGATTTCGCGGCCGAAGAAGTAGAGCGCAGCGGAGAATCCTCCGACGTTGTCGGGCGTGCACGCGCTCCAGGATCCCTTGCCCTCGGCCTGCGGCTTGTCGGCCGGCCCGGACGTCTCCTTGTAATGCCGGATCAGCGGGAAGTTCGCGGCGGCCTTCTCGGCCGCGAAGTCGTTGGAGGATTGGACGGTCATCGCCATGTTGGACTGGCCGGAGCCGAGCCAGACCTCGCCGACGAGCACGTCCTTGACCTCGACCTTCCGCGCGGCGGCGCCGGTGACGGTCAGCGTGCGCGGCTCGGCGCTCGCCTCGAGCGCGTCCAGCCTGACGTTCCACCTGCCGTCGCCGTCGGCGACGGCCTGCTTGGTCTGCCCGGCGAAGGCGACGGCCACCTTTTCGCCGGCGTCGGCGAAGCCCCAGACGGCGACCGGCTTGCCGCGCTGCAGGACCATGTGGTCGGAGATGGGTGCCGCCAGGCGGAACTCGGCGGTGAGGAGCTGGGCCGTCGCGGCCAGCAGCGAGGCGGCAAGGGTCAGGAGGCGGGGGGTGCGCATGGCCCTACGACAGCGGGAAGCCGTCCGGGTTGCGAGTCCCGACTCAGCGCTTCTTGCCCGCGGCCGGCTTGTCCGCCGGGAGCGCCGCGTCCGCCGGCATCGACGCATGCCATGCCAGGACCGCCCTGGTCAGCCGCGTCGCGACCTCGGGCTGGGCGGAGGCCACGTCGCGCGTCTCGCCCGGGTCGGTCTCGAGGTCGAAGAGGATCGGCTTGGAGCCGTCATGTTCGCAAAGCAGCTTCCAGCGGCCGTCGCGCACCGCGAGGTCGGGCTGCGCCGCGGGGATGGCGGGGAGCCAGTTCTTGCGGTCGGGCGGCCTGCGCCAGAACAGCGGTGCCGAACGACCGTGCGCCTTCCTGCCGAGCAGCGCCTCCGAGGCGTACTCGCCGTCGGCTCCGTCGTGACGTGCGCCGGCGATCCTGGCGAGCGAGGGCGCCAGGTCGAAGGCCGCGATGACCGAGGTGCGGTCCTCGCCGCCCGCCGGGGCCTTCATCAGCCCCGGCGCCCAGACGACGAGCGGCGAGCGCACCCCGCCCTCGAAGATCTGCGTCTTGTGGCCCCGGAAGGGTCCCGCGGAGCCCGCGCCCGGTTCCGGTCCGTTGTCCGAGCAGAGCAGCACCACCGTACGGTCGCGGAGGCGGGCGTCGCCGCGGATTTTGGAGAAGAGACGCCCGAGCTGGCGGTCCATCGATTCGAGCACCGCGAGGTAGAGCCCGCGCTTGCCTTCGCGGAAGTCCGTGACCGGGGGCCAGAAGGGGCTGTGCACGTCGTCCGGCATCACCGTGACGAAGAACGGCCGGCCGGCGGCCACGCTGCGGTCGATGAAGGCCGAGGCGGCCTCGACGAAGCCGCCGGTGATCTCCGAGCGCTGCGTCCATCTCACCGGGCCGCCGAGGCGCTCCGCGTCGGCCCCGATCCGCCCCGGCTTCTCCTCGCCCGGCCGCAGGGTGAGCGGGAGCAGCTTCGGCCCCATGCCTTCGAAGTTCGTGAGCGATTCGTCGTAGCCGTAGGCCGTGATGGCCGGCGCGTCGTCCACGTCGCGCTGGCCGCCGAGGTGCCATTTGCCGAACTGGCCGGTCGCGTAGCCCGCGTCCTTCAGCGTGCGCGCGATCGAGGGGGCCTTCGGGTCGAGCCACTGCGCGAGCCCGCGCCGCTCGTTGGCGGCCCGGTTGTTGAGGTAGGAGGTGATGCGCCAGCGCTGGGGATACTGTCCGGTCAGCAGCGCGCAGCGCGAGGGCGAGCAGATGGGCGAGTTGACGTAGAAC
>JBJTIX010000096.1:0-2099 GCA_046095205.1 Opitutia bacterium | reverse complement strand
GGGCTGCAGAAGCCAAGCTGGCGAGTCACATCGCCCATCCTTTCGCAAATCTTGCGGTAATCGTCGGATTCGATCCAGCCGGCGCGCGGGTCGGCGTGCAGGAAGGAGCTCCAGCGGACGGCGGACCCGTGGAAGGCCTGGCGGAGGTTGAACTTCCGTTCGGCGGCGACGAACGCGTCCTCCGCCTCGGTCAGCGCGTTGAGCGCACGCACGGCTCGCGGCGCGGTCGTCGGCCGGGCGTCGCGCGCGGCGACGACGCGACGGAAGGCCGACGCCAGCTCCCAGGCCTCGGCGAAGCGCTCGACGCGGCGGCGGCGGGCGGCCTCGCGCGGCCCGTTTCCGGCGGGCCGGGCCAGCGCCTGCGCGACGAGGGCCGAGACTTCGGCCGCCTGGGCGTCGGTCAGCAGCCGGGCGGAGCTCTCCTTGAGGTAGCGCGAAAGGCCGCGGTGATCGCCGCCGGAACGGACGTCGCCGGCCCAGGCGCGCTCGAACGTCGCATAGGCGGCGCGCAGCGCGGGGCCCGAGGCGCCGTAGGCCGACTCGAACCACGCGTCGAGCGCGGCGGACGCGTCGACCGAGGGGTCCGCCAGCAGCCGTGAGCCGAGCCACGCCTTCGGAGCGTCGAAGGTCCAGAGCGGATAGAGCTCGGCGATCCACCCTTTCACGCCCGCGCGGTGCGCGGCGCGGATCGCGGAGGCCTGGGCCGCGAAGTCGACGTGCGGCACGGCGTAGTCGGCGCCGTGCCAGTAGTCGTAGGCTCCGACGCGCTGCGCGCCGGAGCGCACCCAGGCGGCGAGGTTGGCCTCGTCCTGCCGGGCGAACTCCGGATCGGCGTGGCCCATGCGGTCAAGGCAGACCCAGGGGAAGACCGCGGGTCGCACGGGCGTCGTCGGCGCGGCGAGCGTATGGAAGTAGGCGAGCGTCCCGATGGAACGGCGGTCGGCCGCGACCTCTCCCGCCGGATTCCAGTATGAGTCCGCCACGGAATTGAGGAAGCCCACGACGTGGTCCGTGCGGTTCGGACGGTCGCGATACCAGCCGGACGAGGGCGCGGCGTCGCCGAACTCGGTGGTGTCGTTGACGCCCAACGGCACGCAGGCCGCCGCGGGGTGCCGGTGGAACCATTCGCGCGCGAAGCGGGCGCCGACCTCGGCCGCGCGCGGGTGGGCGAGGTTGGGATTGGCGTCGTATCCGGTGCCCGCCGGGGCCATGCGCACGCCGTCGACCTCGACGAAGAGCGTCGGGTCCTCGCGCCATTCACGCGGACCGAAGGCGAGGAACAGCCCGTGGGAGAAGCTCAGCCCGCGCCCGTAGCCGACGTTGAAGGCCCATTCCTCGTCGGCCTCCGTGCGCAGGCCTCCGACCGTGCGCCAGGCGAAGGCCGGGCGGAACACCTCGCCGTCGGGCTGGAGCACGCGGGTCAGCGGACGCCAGTCGGCGCCGTCGGGGCCGGGGAAGAGGAACGTCACCCCCAGCGTCCGTTCGACGAACCGTCCGACGGACATCCGGGTGGCCGCGGGCGTGTTGCCGAGGACGAACACCCGGTCGTCGCGCGTGGCGGTCATGAGCAGGTCGCCCTCCGGGTCCGGCACCGCGATGCCGGTGGCGGCGAAGGCGGCCGTGCGGCCCACGAAGATCCCGACCCCGGGCGCGGGCCCCCGCCCTTCCGTCACCAGTTCCGGCCGGACGCCCGTGACCCGTTCGCACTGCTCCTGCAGCGTGCGGGCCGCGCGCCATTCGTCGTCGGCCGGCTCGGCGGGCAGCACCACCGGCCCGTGCCAGCGTCCGCCGTCGAAGAGCGGCGCCCCGTGGACGGAGGCGGCCAGCAGCAGGAGGAGCGCCCGGTTCATGGGTCGAGCATGGGCGGGCCTCGCGTCGCGCGCAATCCGGGACGGTCAGCGCGTCAGGGCCTCGAGCAGCTCCTTGCGCCAGCGTCCCGCCGCCGGATCCCAGACCCCGAAGCCCGCCTGGTATTCCCAGTAGGCGAACGGGATGCCCAGCTCCCGCGCCGTGCCGACGATGAAGCCGGTCCAGCGCGCACGGTCCTCCATCGGGGCGTGCTTCCCGTAGGCGCCGAACTCGCCGAGGTAGACCGGACG
>JBJTIX010000095.1:0-6364 GCA_046095205.1 Opitutia bacterium | reverse complement strand
CAGCGTGATGAAGTGGTGGTAGCGGCGCGCCTCCTCGGCGATCAGCGCAGGGTCGGGGGCCTCGTGGGCGGCGGCGTGGGACATGGGGGCGGAAGGTCAGCGGGTGACGCCGGGGACGGGCGGAAGCCCGTTGCCCCAGATGCCGTCGGGACCGAGGTACTCGACCAGGTAGACGGCGGTGAAGATGATGATCCAGACGATGTCGACGAAGTGCCAGTAGAGGCCGGCCACCTCGACGTCGAGGGCGCCCATGTGCCCGCCCAGCTTGCCCGAGAAGCTGTAGAAGTAGAGCAGCACCAGCCAGAGCACGCCGATGGCGACGTGCGTGCCGTGCGTGCCGGTCAGGACGTAGAAGGTGGAGCCGAAGACGCTGTTCTGGATGGTCAGGCCCTGGTGGTAGAAGTGGGTGAACTCGTACACCTGGCAGCCCAGGAAGATCAGGCCGAAGACGATCACGCCGAGCACGTTGCGACGGAAGGACTTGAGCTGGCCGCCCTTGTGCATGGCGGAGACCGCGAGCGCCATGAGGAACGAGGACATCAGCAGGATGAACGTCGAGAAGGACGTCAGCTCGATGTCGAAGAGCCGCTGCACGAAGCGCTGGTGGCCCTCCGCGTCCGTGAAGCCGGTCGGGTAGAGCTTGCGGTACAGCAGGTGGGTCGAGATCAGCGTCCCGAAGAACATGCAGTCGGAGGCCAGGAAGAGCCACATCAGCAGCTTCTTGTGGTCGATGCCGGTCGAGGTCGGGGCCTCGTGGGCGTGGGCGGCGGAATGGGACATGAAAGGTCGGGCTGGGAGGGTTCAGCGGACGGACTCGGCCTCGGCCGGGGCGGGCGTCGGACCGGCGGGGGTCTTGAGCATGTAGCCGCCCGGACCTTCGAGGGCCCAGAGCCAGATGCCGATGAAGAGGACGCCGAGGCCCGCGATGACGACCCAGCCGGCATGGGGCACGCCCATGGCGCTCATCGGCATGCCGAAGCCGGCCAGCAGGAAGCCGCAGGCGGCCAGCAGGGGGAACCACGACTGGCTCGGCATGTGGACGCCGGCCTCGCCGCCGTCCTGCTCGTAGACGATGCGGTGGGCGCCGTGCTTGTGCGCGAAGAAGGCGTCACGGCAGGCGATGACCGGGCTGCGCGCGAAGTTGTACTCCGGCACGGGCGAGGGGAGCGACCACTCGAGCGTGCGTCCGTCCCACGGGTCGGAGGAGCACTTGGCGCCGCGGAAAGCCGTCCAGAAGAGGTTGGCGAAGGCGAGGAACACGCCGATGCCGAGGATGTAGGCACCGATGGTGGCGACGTAGTTCCAGGTCTCCCAGCCGAAGCCGGCGTGGTAGGTGTGCGTGCGGCGCGGCTGGCCGGCCAGGCCGAGGTAGTGCATCGGACCGAAGGCGAGGTTGAAGCCGAGGATGACCAGGCCCGAGGCCCAGTAGGCGACGCTCGCCTTGGGCATGCGCCCGAAGATCTTGGGGAACCAGAAGTAGAGGCCGGACATCAGGCCGAGCAGCACGCCTCCGAGGAGGACGTAGTGGAAGTGCGCGATGACGAAGTAGCTGTCCTGCTGCTGCGAGTCGGCCGGCGCGGAGGAGTGCATGATGCCGGAGAAGCCGCCGCACATGAACATCCAGATGAAGCCGAGGGAGAGCACCATGGGCGGGGTGAAGCGCACGCGGCCTCCCCAGATGGTGCCGAGCCAGTTGAAGATCTTCACGCCGGTGGGCACGGCGATGGCCATGGTGAGGAGCGCGAAGGCGGCGGTGGGCACGGGACCCAGGCCGGTGGTGAACATGTGGTGGCTCCACACGGCGAACCCGAGGAAGCCGATGACGGCGCCGGAGAACACGATGATCGGGTAGCCGAAGAGGGACTTGCCGGAGAAGGTCGGCAGGACCTCGGAGACGATGCCCATCGCGGGCAGGACGAGGATGTAGACCTCGGGGTGCCCGAAGATCCAGAAGAGGTGCTGCCAGAGGACGGGCTGGCCGCCGGCGCTGGGGTTGAAGAAGTTCGCGCCGAACTGGCGGTCGAACATCAGCTGGATGAGCGCGACGGTGATCGCGGGGAAGGCCAGGATGATCAGGAAGGAGGTGACGAGCGTCATCCAGGTGAACACCGGCAGGCGCATCATGGTCATGCCCTTGGCGCGCATGTTGATGATGGTGCAGATGAAGTTGAAGGAGGCCGCGAGCGAGGCGATGCCGAGGATCTGGATGCCGATGATCCAGAAGTCGGTGCCGGCGCCGGTGAAGCGCGGAGCGCGCAGCGCGGCGTCGGGCTGGCCGAAGGTGCCGGCGAGCGGGGCGTAGCTGAACCAGCCGTTGGCGGGGGCGAAGTCGCGGTAGACGAGCGCGTTGTACCAGTCGAAGGACTTGAGCCAGCCGGCCAGGTGGGCGAACTCGAACAGCCAGCTGGCGTTGAGCACGAAGGCCCCGAAGACGAAGGTCCAGAGGGAGAACGCGTTGAGGCGCGGGAAGGCGACGTCGCGCGCGCCGATCTGCAGGGGCACGAGGAAGTTGAAGAACGCGGCCGAGAGCGGCATGACCCCGAGGAAGATCATGGTGGTGCCGTGCATCGTGAAGAGCTGGTTGTACATGCGCGCGGTCACGAAGTCGTTGTCGGGCCGGGCCAGCTGGGTACGGATCGCGAGGGCCTCGACGCCGCCCACGAGGAAGAAGAACATGGCGAAGGCGCCGTACAGCACGCCGATCTTCTTGTGGTCGACGGTGGTCAGCCAGTCGCGCCAGCCGGTGAAGCGGTCGGGACGCAGGAGGCCCAGGTCGCTGCGCTCGGGTGCGAGGTCGTAGCGGGAGGCGACGGGGGCGTGATGGTGGTCGTGGGACATCGCGGTGAGTCTGATGAAGGGGTTACTTGAGGGTCAGGAGGTACTCGGCGAGGGCGTCGAGCTCGGAAGGGGTCAGCTTGGTCTGGGTCTCGTTCAGGCCGGCGACGTTGAACATGCGGTAGTAGTGCATGCGGTTGCCGGGCTTGACGTCGCGGGTCTTGCCGGCCTCGGGATCGTGCAGGACGCCGGAGGAGCCGATCCAGCGGATGAGGTTGGCCTTGAGGACGGCGCGATCCACGGGCGCGGAGGCCTCGGTGTTGCCGCCGGCGGCGGCCTCGGCCGAGCGCTGGGCCTCGGGGTTGCGGTTGTCGAGCCAGGCGCCGGCGAGCGACTTGCGCGAGGCGACGTGGGTGAGGTCGGGACCGAAGGCGCCGGCGCCGAAATGGCCGGACACGTTGTGGCACATGGCGCAGGTCTTGGCGGCGAAGAGGGCCTTGCCCTCGGCGGCGCGGCTGCCGGCGGCGGGCTCGGCGGCCTCCTTCTTCTGGGCGCGGACCCAGCGAGCGAACTCGGCGGGCTCGACGACCTCGCAGCGGAAGAGCATGTAGGCGTGCGAGTCGCCGCAGAACTCGGCGCACTGGCCGTAGTAGTGGCCGGCCTCGTCGCCCTGGATCCAGAGGTGGTTGCGGCGGCCGGGCATGAGGTCGACCTTGCCGGCGATCTTGGGGATCCAGAAGGAGTGGATGACGTCCTCGGAGCGCAGGTTGATGCGCACGGGCACGCCCTTCGGGATGACGAGCTCGTTGGGCACGCTGTGACGGGCGTCGTTCGTCAGGCCGAGCTGGGGATACTCGAAGCGGACCCACCACTGCTTGCCGACGACGTCGATCTCGAGCACCTGGTCCTTGACGGCCTCGGCGTAGTTCTCGACGCCGCCCTCGACGCGGGGATACCAGACGGAGAGGCGGGCGGCGGGCACGAGCTCGGCCGGAACGTCATCCTGATACCAGATGCCCTTGAGCGTCGGAATGGCGAGGAAGACGAGGGATCCGATTGAGGCGACGATGAGCAGGATCTCGGTGAGGGGATTGCCGTGGCCGTCCTCGACGATGGCGGGCTTGTTCTCGTCGCCAGGACGGGAACGGAAGCGGATCACGGCGTAGACGAGCAGGCCGCCGACGACGGCGAAGAGCACGGTCACGAGGTAGACCGAGTCCATGAACACGTCGTACTGCATCTTGGCGACGGGACCCTTCGCATCGAAGGTGGACTGGCGCACCCGGAGGTCCGCTTCGGAGCAGCCCGAGGTCAGGAGGGCGATTACCGGGAGAACCAGAAGGCCGACCCTGGCGATGAAACGGGACAACATGGGATACGAAAAGGAAATCAGCCGAGAAACATCGCAAAAAACAGGGGTTTGCAAGCCGCACCTCCCGATATGAAGGGTTTCCGAGCCCCACCGACGATAAATGTGCAAACCTATGACCATCAGATGTTTATGTTTAATAAAGCGTATCATCGTGGCTTATTAATCGGGAGCGGGGTCGGAGGTTGCGAACAAACGCCGAGCGCATCACTGCTGGAAGCCCGATGTCCTGGAGCAGTCCGCATGGCACCGCCCTGCCCGATTGGCGCACCCGCACGCTGCTGATGGGCGTGCTCAACGTCACCCCCGATTCGTTCTCGGACGGGGGCAGGGCCTTCACGCCGGAAGCCGCGGCGGCAAGGGCTGAGGCGCTGGCCCAGGAGGGGGCCGACGTGATCGACATCGGCGGCGAATCGACCCGCCCGGGCGCCCAGCCGGTGGACGCGGACACGGAGCTCGCCCGGCTGCTGCCGGCCCTGCGTGAGATCCGCCGACGTCTTCCGCGGCTGCCGCTCTCGATCGACACCTACCGCCCGGAGACGGCGCGCGCGTGCGTGGAGGCGGGAGCGGACATCGTCAACGACGTCGAGGGAGGCCGCCACGGCGCCGGCCCGGAGGGCTCGCCCATGGGCGCCGTCTGCGCGCGGCTGCGCTGTCCGCTCATCCTGATGCACCGGCGCCGGGAGCCCGACTACGCCGACTTCTGGACGGAACTGCTCGGAGACCTCCGTGACTCCATCCGCCGTGCGCACGCCGAAGGCGTCAGGCCCGAACAGGTTTGGACGGACCCCGGCTTCGGGTTCGGCAAGACGCCCGCCCAGAACCTCCTGATCGTCCGGGAGCTTTCGAAAGTCGCCGCGCTCGGCCCGCCGGTGCTGCTCGGGACCAGTCGCAAGTCCACCCTCGGCCTCGTACTCGGCAAGGACTCGCCGGAGGACCGCCATGAGGGCACGGCCGCCACGGGCGTCTGGGGCGTGACCCAGGGCTGCTCGATGCTGCGGGTCCATGACGTGGCCCGCATGCGGCCTTATGTGCGGATGGCCGATGCCGTGAGGTCCGGTCGGCCCTCCTGAAAAGCCTTCCCCGGAGCCAGCAGTCGGGCTTGAACCGACGACCTGCCGCGTACAAGGCGGCTGCTCTACCAACTGAGCTATGCTGGCTTTTCCGAGGTCAGGACAGGGTTGTTCACAGCACAGGGGTGTCAACCCCGGGACAGGGCGTTTTAGGGGTTGAGTCCCCGCCTGTTTTGAACGGAATTCGACCTCCCCAGACCCCAGTCCCCATGCGTCTACCTGTTCCGCTTCTCGCACTCTCCGCCGCCATCGTCGGCTGCTCGACATCCGGCAGCAACCTGAGCGACACGGTCACCGTCACCTCGAACCCGAGCGCTGCGGCCGTCCGTCTCAACGGCGAAGCCGTCGGCCGCACGCCAGCCAAGGTCACCCTCGACCGCACCAAAACCTACGAGATGAGCGTCGGCAAGGGCGGCTTCATCACCGAGACGACCACCCTCCGTCCCAAGGCCATCAACACCAAGAAGGGCGTCGAGTTCGGCTTCCCCGAGACGATCCAGTTCACGCTGACCAAGGTGCCCGCCTCCGGCGAGGCCACGGTCCCGTCGCAGGACTCCGCAGAGTTCCGCAAGCTCGTCAAGCGCGCCAACGGCGACACGGTGGACGAAGGAGCCGGCATCAAGGCCGACCTCGCCGGCGTCGCCGAGTCCGCCCTCCGCATGCAGGATCCGGCGGTCCAGCCCAAGACCCCCGAGGCCAAGCAGAACTACGAGGCCGCGCTCAAGTCCCTCGCCGCCCGCGCCGCCGAACTCGAGAAGCAGGTGGACTCGTCCCGTGGTTCGGCCAAGGCCGAGGCCGCCAAGGAGCTCGCCTCCATCCAGAAGGCCCTCGAGGAGCAGAAGGCCGCCGCCGCCAAGGCCCGCGAGGAACTCGCCGCCGCCCGCGCCGAAGCCGAAGCGAAGCTCGCGGCCGCCCTGAAGAACAGCGACTCGAAGTCCGCGGCCGAAGCTGCCGCCGCCAAGGAAGCCGCCGCCCAGGCGGAGGCGAAGGCCAAGTCCGCCGAAGCGAAGCTCGCCGCCGCCAACAAAGCCGCCGGTGACGCCCGCAAGAAGGCCGATGCCGCCGCCCAGGCCGAAGCTGCCGCCAAGAACGCCGCCGCCGAAGCCGCCAAGAACGCCGAGGCCAAGGTCGCCGAGGCGAACATGGC
>JBJTIX010000094.1:0-3508 GCA_046095205.1 Opitutia bacterium | reverse complement strand
AGCTCTCCGGCGGCGTCACGCTCTCCAACACGCTCAATCTCCAGGGAACCGGCAACGTCTTCTACGGCGGCACGGACTTCAACGGTCAGCTGTATTCGGTCACGGGCTCCAACACCTATTCCGGCCCCATCAGCTTCTCCTTCGACGCCGCCATCGGCGTCGCGGCGGGCAGCACGCTCAACATCACCGGGGGCATCACCAACGCCGGTAGCCAGCGGTACCTCTCCTTCAACAACGAGGGCACGCTCAACCTCTCCAGCCCGATCACGCCCTCGGGCTTCGCCCAGCTCTACGCCGTCGACAAGCGCGGCGCGGGCACGATGAACATCACCACGCCTCAGACCTTCGCGCTGGATACGGCCAACGGGCAGTGGTTCAACATCCGTGGCGGCAGCGTCGTGCTCTCCGGCGGCAGCTTGGCCGCCACCACTTCCGGCATCCCGACGGGCAGCTCCGGCTCCGCCGTCGTCACCCTCACCGTCGGACAGACCGTGGCGGGACTCGGCCTCCGCCCCGGCATGTTCGTGGCCAATTCCGTGGTGCCGATCCGGTCCGTCATCCTCTCGGTGGACACTGCGACCACCTTCACGCTCTCGGCCCCGCTCACCGGCACCCCGGCCACAGCCTTCAAGTTCCTCACCGGCGGCACGCTGGCCGCGCCCGTCCTCATCGACCGCGGCGGATCCCTGGTGCTCGACCACCGCGGCATCACCGTCACCGGCGCTGATAACATCACCGCGAACGGACGACTGGGAACCAGCGCGACGGACGACCGTCAGATCGTCTTCCGCGGCGGCCTCTTCCAGGTGCTCGGCAACAACATCGTCAATGACGACTTGGTCGAGTATCTCGCCGAGCCCCTCTTCCGTCGCGGCGCCACCACCGTCGACCTGCGGCAGAACCAGTCCGGAACCGTGCGCGTGGTCTTCAATGACGCCTTCTCGCCGGTCACTCCCAATCAGAATACGACGACCTCCGGCGCGGATACGCGCGGAGCCTCCGTGCTCTTCCGTGGACAGAATTTCGGCGTAAACAACGCTCCCGGCACCACCAACGTGGTCTTCGCCGGCGGGGCCTCGCTCAACGGATCGGGCGGGGATAACGCCACCAACAAGGGCATCTTCCCCTGGGCCCTCATCGGCCGTACGGACGTCGTCGGCGAGTCCCTCGGCACCTCCTTCGCCACCGTCACCAACGGTGCCGGCGGCGGTACCGCGCTCTCGGGCGACCGTATCGTCCGCGCCCTCAAGGCCTCGGAATATTCGACGAACCTCGCCATCAGCGCGAACAACAACATGCAGCTGACGGACGGCGTGACCCGCACCGTCGCCGCCAATGTCAATCCCGGTTCCCTGACCATCTCCGGCTCGTCGAACCTCGTCCTCAGTCCCGGCGTGCGCATGGGTCTCGTCACCGGCGGCATCCTGGTTCGCAACGGCTCCAACGTGTCCATCACCGGCGGCGTGCTCGATCAGGCCAACACGCTCCCGGGCCTGAGCATCTGGACCGTCGGCACGTCCCAGCTCACCATCGGATCCTCCCTGACCGGCGGCAACGGCGTGAGCAACGCACGCATGTCCCTCGTCAAGGCCGGGGCCGGTACGCTCGTGCTCAACCCCGTGACCGCGCCCGTGGTCGGCCTCGCCGGCCTGGGCACCAATTCGCTCAGCGGTCAGCTCGTGATCAACGAAGGCACGCTGAAGCTCGCCACCGGGGTCAAGAACGCCACGCAGACCAACAACTTCCTGGCGCTGATCGGCGGCACCCTCGACCTCAACGGCAACTCCCAGCAGATCCTCGCGCTCTTCGGCGACCAGGCTTATGCGAACGCGAACGGAACCATCATGAGTTCCGTCGGCACCGGCCACATCCTCATCAATCAGGACAACGCGGCACGCAACTGGGCCGGCTTGATCATCGGTGACGTCAAGGTCACGAAGCAGGGACAGCAGACGCTGAACCTCTACTCGGGCATGACCTTCACCAACAGCCTGTTGGTGAACGGAGGAAACGTTTTGCTCCGTGACGAAGGCGCCATGACCGGAGTCTCCCAGGTCAGCCTCCAGTACGGCGGATTGTATTTCGACAATGCCACGAGTTCCGAAGACCTCACGAACCGGTTCAATGACGCCGCCCCCGTGACCATGCGCGGCGGCATCCTGGAGCTCCGCGGACGCGCCCAGACCGCGTCCGCCGAGACCGTCGGCGCCGTCACGCTTGATTCCGGACAGAACAGCCTGAACGTCTCCGCGGGTGGCACGGGACTCAATTCCGCCGACCTGAACCTGACCTCCCTGTCCCGCCCCGTGGGCGGCGGCACGGTGAACTTCACCGGCGCCTCCGGGCAGGCCGGCAACGCGGCCCGCATCACCATCGGCACCCTCAACGGCGTCTCCACCGCGACCGTCGGAGGCGGCCTGACCAACGGCATCATCGGCGGCTGGGCGGTCATCGGCACCAGCGACTTCGCCTCCTACATCCCCGGACTCGGGGTCGGCGCCCTCGGAGCCAACGGCTTCCCCGCCTACTCGCCCGCTGTCGTCGTCTCGAACAGCACCCTCGCGACCGACAACATCAAGCTGAACACCACGGCCTCCTCGATCACCGCGGACGTCACGGTCAACAGCCTCGCGACCTCCAACGTCGCGGTCGGCACGGTCGGCATCGGCGCCGGTCGCACCCTCACCGTCGGTTCGGGCGGCGTGCTCAGCTTCACCGACACCGCCTGGTTCATCGGTTCCGTCGTCAATCAGGGAACGCTCACCTCCGGAACTTCGGAGCTCTTCCTGTACGCCCAGGGAACCAACGGCATCATGACCGTCCGTCCGGTCATCGCCGACCGTGGCGCGAACCCCGTCGGCCTGACCAAGTTCGGCGCCAACACCGTCGCCCTCGAAGGCCTCAACACCTACACCGGCGGAACGACCGTCAATCAGGGCACGCTGACCGTCCGGACGGGCTCCCGCATCCCCCTTGCGGCCGTTCCGACCAAGGGCCTGATCCTGAACAACGTCACCTTCACCCAGAGCTTCGCCGGCACCGTCGATGCGGGCAACGTGGTGACCCTCAACGCGGGTTCGACCGTCAACTACTTCGGCAACAACACCCAGGCTGGCCTGGTCTTCAACAACCTCGGCGGCACCGGCACGCCCCTCGTCCGCACGTTCAACAACGCCGCCCCCGCCAACCGCGCCGGGTCCGAAGGCGTGCTGACCATCGGTAATGCCGGCATCGTCGCCACCTCCGCCAACGTCGGCACCACCGCCACCATCGAGGGCCGGCTGGACTTCGGCACGACCGCCAAGACGATCAATGTCGCGGCGATCGACGTCAACGACGTCTCGGACGTCTCCCCGCTCCAGCCTTCGCTCATCCTTCAGGGCATCGTCGGCAAATCGGGCGGCATCACCAAGACTGGAAACGGCGTGCTGCAGCTCACCTCCAAGGCTAACTTCACCGGCGCCTTCAACGTCAACGCCGGCGGCATCCGCAACGGTCTCACCTACGC
>JBJTIX010000093.1:0-2846 GCA_046095205.1 Opitutia bacterium | reverse complement strand
TAGGGCTAGAGCCAGGGCTGGGGCTAGGGCTAGTTCACGATGCAAAGGGCGAAAGCCTAGGTCGGCCATAATCTGGTCAACCGGGCCTCTTGCAACTCACTGACCCTAGCCCCAGCCCTGGCTCTAGCCCTATTCTGTCCCCACATTTGCACTCCGCATCTCGGCTGTTAGGTTAACCCCATGCCCGCCCCTGCCATCGTCTGGTTCCGCCTGGACCTGCGGCTCGCCGACAATCCGGCGCTGGCCGCGGCCATCAAGCACGGCGGAGCGATCATCCCGGTCTTCATCCACGACCCCGAGGCGGAGAAATCGTGGAAATCTGGCGGCGCCTCGGACTGGTGGCTGCATCACGCCCTCGAGGACCTGGCCGCACAACTGGACAAGGCCGGCTCCCCGCTCGTCATCCGCGAGGGGGATTCCCTTAAGGAGCTGCAAAAGCTGGTGGACGAGACGGGCGCCAAGCTGGTGGCCTGGAACCGTCGCTACGAGCCCGCGGTCATCGCACGGGACACGCTGGTGAAGACCAAGCTGCGCAACGCCGGAATCCAGGCGGAGTCCTTCAACGGCAACCTGCTCCACGAACCGCACCAGGTGAAGAACCTTTCGGGCAATCCGTTCCAGGTCTTCACGCCGTTCTGGAAGAACTGCCTCGCGAACCTCAAGTTCGGCGAGCCGCTCAAGGCGCCGCGCAAGCTGACCGCGCCCGACAAGACGCCGAAGTCCGCCGCCCTCAAGGACCTCGGCCTGCTGCCGAAGATCAAGTGGGACGTCCAGATGCGCGAGGCCTGGGAGCCCACGCGGTCCGGAGGAGAAAAGCGCCTCAAGGCCTTCGTCGCCAAGGCGGTCAAAGCCTACCCGACCGACCGCGATATCCCGAAGATCGACGGCACGTCGAAGCTCTCACCCTACCTGCACTTCGGTCAGATCTCCCCCCTTGAGATCGTGGACGCCGTCAGGTCCGTCGGCGCGCTCGGTACCAAGGGCGGGGACAAGTTCGTGGCCGAGGTGGGCTGGCGCGAGTTCGGACATCATCTCCTGCATCACTTCCCCGAGACGCCCGACCGCCCCCTCCGGCGCGAGTTCGAGCAGTTCCCCTGGGCGCCGGACAAGAAACTCCTGCGCGCCTGGCAGCGAGGCCGCACGGGCTATCCCGTGGTCGACGCCGGCATGCGGCAGCTCTGGGCCACCGGCTGGATGCACAACCGCGTGCGCATGATCGCCGCCTCCGTGCTCGTGAAGCACTTCCTCCAGCCCTGGCAGGCGGGCGCGAAGTGGTTCTGGGACACCCTCGTCGACGCCGACCTCGCCTCGAACACCCTCGGCTGGCAATGGGCGGGCGGCTGCGGCGCCGACGCCGCGCCTTACTTCCGCGTCTTCAATCCCGTGCTGCAGGGACTCAAGTTCGATCCCGACGGCGAGTATGTCCGTCGCTGGGTGCCTGAGCTGGCCAAAGTCCCCGCCGAGTGGATCCATGAACCTTGGAACGCGCCCATGCACGTCCTGGCCGAAGCCGGCGTCACCTTAGGCAAGGACTATCCCGCTCCCCTCGTCAGCCTCGAAGCCGGCCGCGACCGGGCGCTGGCGGCCTTCAAGAAGCTGCGGGCCTGAGGGCCTGAAGGCCTTTAGGGGCAAGTGGGCAAGGTGACACGGTGACAAGGGGAGATGCAAACACCCCGTGCCCCCGTGTCCCCTTGCCAACGTGTACCCTTCCGCCGATTCTCGCCGCATGAGCACCCCCTCCGGCTCAGCGCCCCTGCCCGAGCGCCTCGTCTCGCTTGATGCCTTCCGCGGGCTGACGATGTTGTTCATGGCCTCGTCGGGTTTCGGCGTCGCGCAGATCGCGAAAGCCCACCCTGACTCGTCGTTCTGGGAGTTGCTGCGCTACAACACCTCGCATGCTGCGTGGATCGGCGGCGGGGCGAGGGACATGATCCAGCCCGCGTTCATGTTCATGGTCGGCATGGCCCTGCCCTTCTCGTCCTCGCGCCGGGCCGCCGACGGACAAGATGACCGCCGTCGCCTCCTGCACACCCTCTGGCGCGCATTCGCCCTGGTAGCCCTCGGCGTGTTCCTGTCCACCAGCGCCGGGTCGCGGCCCAACTTCATCTTCACGAACGTCCTGGCCCAGATCGGACTCGGCTATGTCTTCCTCACCCTGCTCGTCGGCAAAGGATGGAAGACCCAGCTCGGCGCCATCGGCGTCATCGCCGTCGCCACCTGGGCCGCGTTCGTGCTCACGCCAATCGCGGGACCCGGCACGGACTTCAAGGCCCTGGGCGTGACCGAAGCAGGCCAGACCCTGGATGGCCTCTGGGCGCATTGGAACATGAACGCCAACTTCGCGGCCGGCTTCGACCAGTGGTTCCTGAACCTCTTCCCGCGCGAGAAGGCGTTCGTCTTCAACAACGGCGGCTATCAGACCCTTAATTTCGTCCCTGCGCTCATCACCATGATACTCGGGCTCATGGCCGGGGAAAACCTGCGCTCCGGCAAGACCTCGGGCGAGAAGCTGAACTGGCTGCTCAAAGCCGGGACGCTCTGCCTCGTCTTCGCGCTCGTGACCGGCACCACGATCTGCCCCGTCATCAAACGCCTCTGGACCCCCTCCTGGGCCTTTTACAGCGGCGCCGTCGTCCTCTGGGCCTTCGCCGCCTTCTACTGGTTCATCGACATCAAGGGCCACAAAGCCTGGGCCTTCCCGCTCGTCGTCGTCGGCATGAACTCCATCGCCATCTACCTCGCCTACCAGCTCACCGCCGGCTGGATCCGCGCCACCGGCCGAACCTGGCTCGGCGCAGGCCTCTTCGAAGGCACCTACGGCGCCCTCGCCCAAAGCCTCCTCGTCC
>JBJTIX010000092.1:0-6374 GCA_046095205.1 Opitutia bacterium | reverse complement strand
TCGTCCCAGCTGCCGCGGCCGTAGGCGGTGCCGTTCGCGTTGTCGTGGAAGTTCAGGGCGACGCGGACCATGATGAACTTCGGGGTCTCCGTCGGGAAGCGCGGGTCGCGCCACCAGCCGAGGCCGCCCTCGATGTCGTTGTAGAGGTCCTTGGGCTTCCTGCCCTCCTCGTACTGCGGGTGCATCCACGTGCCGAAGAGCCCCGTCTGGAAACGGTGGCCCGGATAGCGTTCGAGCAGCGGCCAGGCGGCGGCGTAGATGGAGAAGCCGGCGTTGTACTGGGCGGGGACGCGTTCGGTCGGCACGAGCAGGTAGCCGGCCATCTCGACCTTTTCAGGGGCCGCGGCGAGCGGGAGCGCGAGGAGCAGCAGGGCGAGCGGGGGGAGTCGCATGGGGCGAACCTAAGCGCCCTTCCGCCCCCTGCACAGCACCAAGTCCCTTTCAGCGCGGGCCACCGCGGCGGCGGGAGCCCGGATGTCCGTAGGGACGGTACTGCCCCTGCGCGGCGCGGCGACCGCCGAAACGCCCGCCCTGGGGACGGTCGTCGGGCGGACCGCCGTGCGGCCCGCGGCGCTCCATGCGGCGTTCGCCTTCGGGCGGGCCCGGGGCGCGCGCCGGCGCCTGCTGCGAGTAGTCGAAGCCCGGCATGCGTCCGCAGTGCAGGTGCTTGCCCACGATGCGCTCGAGACGGCGCAGCTCGGCATGGTCCTCGCCCGTCACGAAGGTGATCGCCGTGCCGGTGGCCTCGGCGCGGCCGGTGCGGCCGATGCGGTGCACGTAGTCCTCGAGCTGGTCGGGGAAGTCGAAGTTCACCACGTGGCTTATCCCGTCGACGTCGATGCCGCGCGAGGCGATGTCGGTCGCGACCAGCACGCGGACCTCGCCGTTCTTGAAGGCCTGGAGCGCGCGCTGCCGCTGCCCCTGGGAGCGGTTGGCATGGATGGCGGCGGCGTTCACCCCGTGGGCGGCGAGCTTGCGGCAGATACGGTCGGCGCCGTGCTTGGTGCGCGAGAACACGAGCACCATGCGCATCGACTCGTCGGCCAGGAGATGGTGGAGCATCGCCTGCTTGAGCGCGCCGGGGCACTCGTAGAGCTTCTGCGTCACCGTCTCGGCCGGATTGGAGCGGCGGCCGACCTCGATCAGCTTGGGCGCGCGCTGGAACTGGTGGGTCAGCGCCTCGATCTCACGGGAGAGCGTGGCGGAGAACATCAGCGTCTGCCGGGAGGTCGGCAGCGCGCGGACGATGCGCTGGATGGCGGGCAGGAAGCCCATGTCCAGCATGCGGTCGGCCTCGTCGAGCACGAGGTGCTCCACCGCCGAGAAGTCGCCGTGGCCCTGGCCGCCGAGGTCGAGCAGGCGGCCCGGCGTCGCGATGAGGACGTCGCAGCCGTTTCGGAGCGCCGCGATCTGCGGGCGCTCCCCCACGCCGCCGTAGACCGTGGCGACGGAGAGATGGGCGTGCCGGGAGTAGGCGGAGACGTTCTCCGCGATCTGCACCACGAGCTCGCGGGTGGGGGCGAGCACGAGGCAGCGCACCCGGCCGCGGTGGGCGCCGGACTTCGAGCGCAGGAGGCGGGTGAGCAGCGGCAGCGTGAAGGCGGCGGTCTTGCCGGTGCCCGTCTGCGCGATGCCGATGACGTCGGACCCTTCCAGCACGGGCGGGATGGCGGCCTTCTGGATGGGGGTCGGTTCGGAGTAGCCCTGCTCCGCGACGGCCTTCAGGATGGCGGCGTCGAGGCCGAGCGAATCGAATGACATCGCCGCAAAGTGAGCGGGGCGCGGTCAAAGGGCGAGAGAAATAGGGGGCGGGGCGCGGGGGAGGCATCCAATGCCTTGCACCCGGACGTGCGGGCGCTAGTAAGGATGCGCCCCACATGACCAAGAACCAAACCGAAGGCTGGAGCTCGAAGCTGGGAGTCATCATGGCGGTGGCCGGCAGCGCCGTGGGCCTCGGCAACTTCCTCCGCTTCCCCGGCCTGGTGGCGGACAAGGAGACCGGCGGCGGCGCCTTCCTCATCGCCTACTTCATCTCGCTGCTGATCGTCGGCCTGCCGGTCTGCTGGATCGAATGGACGCTCGGCCGTTACGGCGGCTCCAAGGGCTTCAACTCCTCGGCGGGCATCTTCCACGCGGTGCTCGGGCGCCCCTGGGGCAAGTACCTCGGCATCCTCGGCTTCATCGTGCCGGTCGGCGTCTACTTCTACTACGTCGTGATCGAGTCCTGGTGCCTCGGCTACGCCTGGACCAGCTTCACCGGCGGGCTCGACCTGGGCCGCGAGGCCGCGGGCTACGCGGCGCACTTCGGAGCCTTCACCGGGCTGGCGGCGGACGGCGCCAACCTCGGCCTCAACGCCCCCTTCCTCTTCTTCGTCGGCGTGTTCGTGCTCAACTTCGCCGTCATCTACCGCGGGCTCTCGAAGGGCATCGAGTTCATCTGCAACTGGGGCATGCCGCTGCTCATCCTCATCGCCCTCGTCCTGCTCGTGCGCGTGCTGACCCTCGGGACGCCCGACCCCGCGAAGCCCGAGCTCAGCGTCTGGAACGGCCTCGGCTACATGTGGAACCCCGACGACGTGCTGGGCGGCCTGACCAAGCCGGCCGTCTGGCTCAAGGCCTCCTCGCAGGTCTTCTTCACGCTCTCGGTGGGCTTCGGCGTGATCATCAGCTACGCCAGCTACGTGAAGCGCGACGACGACGTCGTGCTGAGCGGACTGACCGCGACCTCGGCCAACGAGTTCTGCGAGGTGGGCCTCGGCGGCATGATCACCGTGCCCGCCGCCTACGCCTTCCTCGGGGCCTCCGCCGTCGCGGGCGGCACCTTCGCCCTGGGCTTCAACGTGCTGCCCCAGGTCTTCGCGGGCATGCCCTACGGACACCTCTTCGGCGGGCTCTTCTTCACCCTGCTCTTCATCGCGGCGATCACCTCCTCGCTCTCCATGCTGCAGCCCGGCATCGCCTTCCTCGAGGAGGGGCTCGGGCTGGACCGGCGCGGGTCGGTGACCTTCCTCGGCCTGGTCACCGCCGTGGGCTGCACGCTCGTGATGTGGTTCAGCAAGGACCTCAAGGCGCTCGAGACGGTCGACTTCTGGATCGGCGACGTCGGGATCTTCCTGCAGGGCACCATCCTCGTCTACGTGTTCAACCTGGGCTTCGGCTTCGAACGCGGCTGGACGGAGGCCCACCGCGGCGCCGAGGTCGGCATCCCGAGACTCTTCCGGCCGGTCATCCGCTGGATCGCGCCGGCCTACCTGACCGCGGTGTTCCTGATGTTCATGCTCAAGAACCTCGCGGGCTGGAACCTCTCCTTCACCGACCCGAGCTTCAAGCCGACCGGTCCGGTGCTCGACCTTGTCGGAGGTCCAGGACGCGAGGCCAGCGGCGTGGCGCAGCTGACGGCGGTCTTCCTCATCGTCTTCGTCGTCTTCACCGTCCTCCTCATCCGACGCGCCGGCGAACGCTGGGCCGCACGCTGACCTTCCGCCATGACCTCCGCAGGACTCGCCTTCATGCTCATCTCGGTCGGGGCCGTCACGGCCCTCTTCGGCTGGTGCCTCTACCGCGTGCTCAGCGGCGGCAAGTCGCCCGACCACCTGGCCCATGTCGAGCCGGTCGGCGAGGATGAGGTCGAAAAGCGCTGATTAGGGCCTCCAATCGGCCCAAAATAAATCGGGACGGCCCTTGACTCCGACCCGGGCGGAGGGAAACTGACCCTCGCTGGCAGCAATGCCGGTGCGGCCCCTGATCCGGCCGCTTGAGACTCGGTAGACCGCCTCCCTCAGAAAGGACGCGAAAGTCGCGAGGGCGACTTACGGAAGCGGGCGATGGCCCATCCGTCTTACGACCCCAGAGTGCCAGTAGCGGCACTCTGGAACCCTTTTGGCCCGTTTCCGGGGCGTCCAACCCCACTTGGGGCTTGTTTAGCCCTCTTTCGGAGAGTTATCCATACCCCCTTCCCGACGTCACTCCCCCGATGAAACGCACCCATCACTGCAACGCCCTCCGTCCGACCGACGCGGGGAAGAACGTGACCCTCGTGGGCTGGGTGGACACCAAGCGCGACCTCGGCGGGGTGACTTTCATCGACCTCCGCGACCGCGAGGGCGTGACCCAGGTCGTCTTCCGCCCCGACTCCAAGGTCCAGGAGACCGCCCAGCGCCTCAAGTCGGAGTCCGTCATCCAGATCACCGGGCAGGTGACCGCGCGCACCGCGGACACCGTCAACCCCAAGCTCGCCACCGGCCAGGTCGAGGTCGTGGCCGCCTCCCTCGTCGTCCACAACGCCTGCGTCGACCTGCCCTTCCCCATGGAGGACGACAAGGCCGACAAGGTGAACGAGGACCTGCGCCTCGAGTACCGCTTCCTGGACCTCCGCCGCCCCCGCAACCTCGGCCTGCTCAAGCTGCGCCACAAGGCCGCGCGCGCGATCCGCTCCGAGCTCGACGACCAGGGCTTCATCGAGGTCGAGACCCCCACCCTCTTCAAGAGCACGCCCGAGGGCGCGCGCGAGTTCCTCGTGCCCAGCCGCCTCCAGCCCGGCCAGTTCTACGCGCTCTCGCAGTCTCCGCAGCAGTACAAGCAGATGCTCATGGTGGCCGGCGTGGAGCGCTACTACCAGATGGCCCGCTGCTACCGCGACGAGGACCTGCGCGCCGACCGCCAGCCGGAGTTCACGCAGGTGGACCTCGAGATGTCCTTTATCGACCGCGAGGACATGTACGCCCTGATCGAGGGCATCCTCAAGCGCGCCTGGAAGGAGGCCATCGGCGTCGACATCCCCACGCCCTTCCCCCGCATGTCCTACCGCGAGGCGATGGACCGCTACGGCATCGACAAGCCCGACACGCGCTTCGCGATGGAGATCCAGGACTTCACGCCGCTCTTCGCCGGCTCGGGCTTCAAGGTCTTCCGCGAGGCCGCCACGACGGCCGGCTCGGTCGTCCGCGCCATCAACGCCAAGGGTCTCGCCGACCTCACCCAGGGCGAGCTGACCAACCTCGAGAACATCGCCAAGGCCGCCGGGGCCCGCGGGCTGGCCTTCATCAAGTGCGAGGGCGGCGAATGGAAGTCGCCCATCGTGAAGTTCTTCTCCGAGGAGGAGAAGGCCGCCCTGCGCCAGAAGCTCGACATCGCCGACGGCGACATCGTGTTCTTCGCCGCCGCGCCCTGGGAGCAGGCCTCCACCATCCTCGGCCGCGTGCGCCTCGAGGCCGCCGCGCTGCTCAAGGCCAAGGGCCGGCTCAGCATCCCGGCCGACCGCTACGACTTCCTCTGGGTCATCGAGTTCCCGCTCATGCTCTGGGACGAGGAGGAGAAGCGCTACCTCTCCGCCCACCACCCGTTCACCGCGCCGGTGCCGGAGGACGAGCCGCTGCTCGCCACGGATCCTGCCAAGGTCCGCGGCCAGCACTACGACATCGTGCTCAACGGCGTCGAGCTCGGCGGCGGCTCGATCCGCATCCATGACACGGCGGTCCAGAAGCGCGTCTTCGAGGACGTGCTCAAGATCCCGGCCGACGTGGTGGCCAGCCGCTTCGGCTACATGCTCAAGGCCTTCTCCTACGGCGCGCCGCCCCACGGCGGCATCGCGCTCGGCTTCGACCGCGTGGTGGCGATGCTCGCCGGCCGCAGCTCGATCCGCGACATCCTCGCCTTCCCGAAGACGCAGAGCGGCCAGGACCTGATGGCCCAGAGCCCCAGCACGGTCACGGCGAAGCAGCTGCGCGACCTCCGCATCCGGGTGGTCGACGAGGAGCCCAAGGCGAAGGGCTGAACGGCCCGGTCACCAGACCTGCTCCTCGAGGTGCTGCGAACCGCACTTCGGGCAGTGCCGGGTCTTGCCCAGGATGCGCGAGCCGGAATAGAGCCCGCCGGCCACGGGGCCGCAGAGCCAGCACAGGATCTCCATCACGACGTTGCCGGGCTTCTCCTCCTCGGGCTCGTCGAACCGCGCATCGCAGCGCTGGCAGGTGAAGCGCGGGCCGAGGTCCTGCGGGCCGCGCGGCCGGCGCGGGGCCTCGGGCTCGGGCTGCGGCGCGGGGGCGACGTCGAAGGTGCGGCCGACGACGAGCCAGCGGGGCATGCCGACTTTCCAGTAATGGTCGGTGCGCAGCACGGTGCCGGCCGCCACGAGGACGGGCATGTCGGCCTCGGGATACTTGCCGATGACGTTCCCCTTGCGGGCGATATGCACGGTACGGAGCACAGGGACAGCATCCCCGAGGGCGGAAGAAGGGCAAGAGGCGAGAAAAGGGAGGGTTTTGCCGCCCTACGGGGGCGAACCGATCGGGATGTTTGCAACTTATGATGCGGCCCGTTGTTATCCTAGCATCATGAAACCCCTGATTCTGATCCTGACCTCCGCCGTGCTCATC
>JBJTIX010000091.1:0-8889 GCA_046095205.1 Opitutia bacterium | reverse complement strand
CCTGGTCGACTGAGCCAGGGCCGGGGGCTCAGCCCTTGGGCTTCTACTTGTTCTCCTCCTCGCGTCGTTCCTTCGAGGTCTTCTTGCGCTCGGGTTCGGGAGAGGCGGGCAGCGTCGGCTCCTTCCAGTCCTTGGTCGGGTCGACCGCGGGACGGGGGTAGGGGGCTTCGGCCGGCGCGGTCTGCGCAAGGCCGCACGCCGCGACCAGCGCGCCGGCGAGGATCAGGGCCCGCATCTCAGGCGCCCTGCGGCTTCTCCCCGAACGGCGTCTCCTTCTTCTGCTCGGGCTTCTTGGGCTCGGGCTTCTTCTTCTCGGACACGGGCTTTTCGGAGACCGGCTTCTCGGGTTGGTCCTTCTTCTCGGATTCAGGCGAGGGCTTCTTGCGCTCCTTGGAGAGTTCCTTCTGGGCGGCCGCCGCGCCGGCCGCCGCGGCCTCGGCGCCGACCTTCAGCAGGGTCGAGCCGGCCTCGGACTTGCCGTCGGAGCCGATCGCCTGCATGCGGGCGATCTCCTCCTGGGCGGCCTTGAGGGCGGCGTTGGCGGCCTCCAGGCCCGCGTCGACCGACATCTTGACCAGCGGCTCCGGATCGGCCGGCGCCTTGTTTTCGGCCGCGGCCTTGGGCTCCGCCTTCTTCTTGGAGCTGTTGGTCGGACGGCGGTTCGTCGAATTCGTCGTGGTCGTGGAATTCGTACCGTTGCCCTCGGGCTGGGGCTTCTGGGGCGGGGTCGCCGCGAGCAGGGCGGCCAGGCAGGTAATCAGTATCATCTTACAGCCCATAACACCGCCGAACCCGGGGTGTTTCAAGCCCGGTCAGGCCGGAAGATGAAGAACACCGCGCCCAACAGGCAGAAAAAGGCCCAAAGGAAGTCCCAACGCCATTTCTCTCCCAGGAAAAACAGCATGAAGGGCACGAATACCGCGAGGGTCACGCACTCCTGGATGACCTTCAGCTGGGCTCCGCTCAGGCCTCCGGCGTAGCCGATCCGGTTGGCCGGCACCATGACCATGTACTCCGCCAGGGCGATTCCCCAGCTGGCCAGGGCGGCCACCGCCCAGTGCGCGCCCCCCATGGTCCGCAGGTGTCCGTACCAGGCGTACGTCATGAACACATTGGAGACGACCAGCAGGGCGGCGGTCAAAAGGGCGGGCTTCAAGATTTCGGGGCTCATTTGATAGATTTTACAAATTGTGAACGCGCTTGTCGCAGGTAATTGGCGATAAAGGTCTTGAAACCGGTCAAAACCATCCAGATTTGCAGGCTTCACTCACCTACCAGCAGCCGTCCAGCCCAAATACGATGACCGAACCAAGCGCCACTCCCCTCGCCCCAGGATCCGCATGGAGTTCGTTCTCCAAGGATTTCGCCGCAGGGCTCGTCGTGTTCCTCGTCGCGCTGCCCTTGTGCCTGGGCATCGCCCTTGCTTCCGGCGCGCCGATGGTGTCCGGGCTCGTGAGCGGCGTGGTGGGCGGGCTGCTCGTCGCCTGGCTGAGCGGATCTCACACCAGCGTGACCGGTCCGGCGGCGGGCCTGGTGGCGGTGGTGCTGGCGCAGGTAGCCACGCTCAAGTCCTATGAGGCGTTTCTGGTGGCCGTGATGCTGGCGGGAGTCCTGCAGCTCCTGCTCGGCGTCATGCGGGCCGGTTTCATCTCGGCCTTCTTCCCCTCGAACGTCATCAAGGGCCTCCTCGCCGCGATCGGCGTGATCGTCATTCTCAAGCAGATCCCCCATGCGATCGGGCACGACGCGGACCCCGAGGGCGAGATGGGCTTCTTCCAGCCCGACGGCAAGAACACCATCTCCGAGCTGTTTTCCTCCCTCTTCAATTTTGAACCCGGCGCGATGACGGTGGGGCTCGTGTCGCTGGTCATCCTGTTCGCGTGGGACCGCAGCCGGCTGAAGAAGTCGCTCATCCCGGCGCCGCTGGTGGTGGTGCTGCTCGGCGTGGCGGTGAACATGATGCTCAAGGCCGCGGGCAGCCCCTGGGCCATCGGCGCGTCGCACCTCGTGCAGGTGCCCACGGCGGCCAGCCTGGGCGAGTTCCTGCAGGCGCTGCCCAGTCCCGACTTCAAGGCCCTGGGCAACCCCGCGGTCTTCATGGCGGCCGTCACCCTCGCCGTCGTCGCCTCCCTGGAGACGCTGCTCAATCTCGAGGCGGTGGACAAGCTCGACCCCCGCAAGCGTGTCAGCCCGCCGAACCGCGAGCTGCTCGCGCAGGGCGCCGGCAACATCGTGGCGGGCTTCCTCGGCGGCCTGCCGGTGACCTCGGTCATCGTCCGGAGCTCGGTCAACATCCATGCCGGGGCGGCCACACGCCTTTCCGCCTTCCTTCACGGCGTGATGCTCTTCCTGCTGGTGCTCTTCGCGCCCAGGTGGCTGAACGAGATCCCCCTCGCCTCGCTGGCCGCCGTCCTCCTGGTGACCGTACTCAAGCTGGCCAGCCCGGCCCTCTTCCGGCAGATGTGGTCGGAAGGCCGCAGCCAGTTCCTGCCCTTCATCGTCACGGTGGCAGCCATCGTGTTCACGGACCTGCTGGTCGGCATCATCGTCGGCCTGGCCACCAGCCTGGGCTTCATCCTCCACAGCAATTACCGCCGTCCCTTGCGCCGTTTCATGGAGCGTCACGTGGGGGGCGAGGTGCTCCGCATCGAGTTCTCCAACCAGGTGAGCTTCCTCAACCGCGCCGTGCTCGAGCAGGCGCTCAACTCCGTCCCGCAGCACGGCCACGTGGTGCTCGACGCGCGCAACACCGACTACATCGACCCGGACATCCTCGACCTGATCGAGGATTTCCGCCTGAAGACCGCGCCGGCCCGTAACGTGAAGCTGAGCCTCGTCGGCTTCAAGGAGCGGTACGTCATGGAGGACAGGGTCCAGTACGTCGACGTCAGCACCCGAGAGGTACAGTCGCAGCTGACTCCGGAGCAGGTCCTGCAGTTCCTCAGGGAGGGCAACGAGCGCTTCGTGACCGGACGCAGGCTCAGCCGCGACCTCGCCCGTCAGGTCGACGCGACGGCTGCCGCCCAGTATCCGATGGCGGTGGTGCTAAGCTGCATCGACTCCCGCAGCCCCGTGGAGCTCATCTTCGACATGGGGGTGGGAGACGCGTTCGTCATCCGCATCGCCGGCAACGTGGCCAAGGAAAAGGTGCTCGGCAGCATGGAGTTCGCCTGCGCCGTGGCCGGCGCGCGCCTGGTGCTCGTGATGGGCCATACCAACTGCGGCGCGGTCAAGGCGTCCGTCGAGCTGTTCGAGACCGGCAAGACGGCCTCGATGGCCACCGGGTGCGAGCACCTCGACGTGCTGGTCTCGGAAATCCAGAAGTCCATCGTGCCCGGCACCAAGCCGAAGGGCGACTGGCTGACCCCCGAGATGAAGCTCGCTTACGTGGACGACGTGGCCACCCGGAACGTCGCGAGGACCATCGAATACATCCGTTCCGCCAGCCGCACGCTCCGCGAACTGGAGGCGACCGGCAGGATCGCCATCGTCGGCTCGATGTACGACATCAAGACTGGTCGCGTCAGGTTCCTGGAGGCGCCCGCCCCCGCCCGTCAGGCCTGACGGACACCGCCGACCCCTCTCGTCCTGAGTCTCGGGCGTTTCCGCGCGCGCCCTTACGGCCCGGAGGGAGGGGTTACGCTGGGGTCTAACCTGAGTTGAGCCCTTCTTCCGAAGGGCTGGTCTCGGGAGATGCATTCTTCCGAAGAGCGTCCCCGCGAACGACTCGTCCGTCTTGGCCCGCGCGCCCTGCTGGACGCGGAGCTGCTCGAGCTGCTCATCGGCGTCGGCACGCGCGGAGCCCCGGTCTCGGTCGTGGCCCGCGAGCTGCTGGCCGAGTCCGGCGGGCTCGGCGTGCTCAGCGGCTGGGAGCCGGCCGATTTCGCGCGCGTGCGCGGTCTGGGCCCGGCCAAGGCGGCCGAACTCTCGGCGGCGGTCGAGATGGCCCGCCGGATCCGTGAGCGAGCCCACGACCCGGGCGACCGGCTCGACGCGCCCGCCAAGGTGTGGGCCCGCCTGGAGCCGCTGGCCGCCGGGCTCGCGGTCGAGAAGTGCTGGGTCCTCTGCCTGAATCGCCGCAATCGGCTGCTCGCGCTGCACGAGGTCAGCTCCGGCACGGCGACGAGCTCGCTGCTTCATCCGCGGGAGGTCTTCCGGCAGGCGCTCCGCCATGCGGCCTCCGCCGCGATCGTCGCCCACAACCACCCGAGCGGAGACCCTTCGCCCAGTCCCGCCGATCGCGCCGTGACCCGCCAGCTGGCCGATGCGGGGCGCGTCGTGGGCGTCGAGCTGCTCGACCACGTCGTGGTGGGCCGCCCCGAGGCCGATCCGGCAGGGAAGGGGTGGTTCAGTTTCGGCGAAGCCGGCTTGATTTAGCGGAACCGCCCGCAGAATGGTGGGGTCTCATCCCCCATGGGATTACCCCGCGCCATCAAGTCCGGCCTCTGGCTCTCCCTTGCGGGAGCCCTGACTTATGCGGGCGTCACGGGCTACCGTTCCTATCAGCGCAAGCACGGTCCGCCCAGGTCCGGCGAGGCGGTGTACGCGCAGGACTGCCGCGTCTGCCACGGCCCGATGGGCGAGGGCGTCGCCGGCAAGGCCGACGAGGCCCTCTTCGGCGAGAAGACCCCCACGGCGCTCGCCCGCTACATCGTGCGCGAGATGCCGGATGACGACCCCGGCTCGCTCAGCGAGGCCGACGCCGCCTCGGTGGCCGCCTACATCCACGGCAAGTTCTACTCGCCCGAGGCGCGCGCCCGGAACAATCCGCCGCGCATCGAGCTCGCGCACCTGACGGTCCGCCAGTACCGCGAGACGATGGCCGACCTGCTCGGGTCCTTCCGTCCGAAGGCCCAGGCCGCGGCACCCGGAGGCCTTCATGCGGTCTATCATGATTCGGACGGCATGAACAAGCGGTCCAAGAAGGCCCTCGAGCGCGACGATCCCTCCGTGGACTTCGACTACGCCGCCGGCGCCCCCGCGCCCGGCATGAAGAAGGACCAGTTCTCCGTCAGCTGGGAGGGATCGCTCCTCGTCCGCGACACGGGCCTGCACGCCTTCCGGGTGACGACGCCCAACGGCGCACGGCTGTACCTGAACAGCCCGGTGAGCGCGAACGAGAACACCCGCGACGATTCCGGCGCGCTCGGCCGCGCCGCCACCATCGACCTCTGGGTGAGCTCCGGCGCGGTGCGCACCGGCGAGGCCGAGCTGCTGCTGCTCGGCGGCCGCTCCTATCCGCTCAAGCTCGATTTCTTCAAGTACAAGGACAAGACCGCCTCGATCCGGCTCGAGTGGCGTCCGCCCGGCGGGGTCTGGGAGGTGATCCCGCCCGAACGCCTCTCGGCGGAACGCTCCTCGCGCACCGACGTCGTCGCCGCGGACTTCCCGGCCGACGACGCCTCGCTCGGCTACGAACGCGGCGTGGGCGTCTCCCGCGAGTGGACCGAGGCCGTGGCCCGCGGCGCCTTCGAGGCGGCCGACCTGCTCGACTCCAAGTTCCTGGAATACGCGGGCACCTCCGCCGAGGCCAAGGACAAGGCCGCGAAGCTGTCCGACTTCTGCCTGCGCCTCGCCGAACGCGCCTACCGCCGTCCGCTCGAGGCCGCCGAGAAGGACGCGCTCCGCGCGGTCTTCGCGCCCGGGCTCGCGCCCGAGACCGCCGCCCGGCGCGCGACCCTCCGCATCCTCTCCTCTCCGCAGTTCCTCTATCCCGACCACCGGGGGCAGTCCTCCCACGCCGTGGCCGCCCGCCTGGCGCTCGCGCTCTGGGATTCGCTGCCCGATGAGGAGCTCCTGAAGACGGCCGCCGCCGGCGGACTCCGCGACCCCGCCCAGGTCCGTGTCCAGGCCCGCCGCATGATGCAGGACCCGCGCGCCCGCGCGAAGCTCGCCGACTTCTTCCGTCACTGGCTGCACGTCGAGGAGGACGCCGACCTCGCCAAGGACGCGCAGGCCTATCCGGGCTTCGATCACGCCGTGGTGGCCGACCTCCTCACCTCCCTCGACCTCACCGTCGATCGGGTCGTGTGGTCCGAGAAGTCCGACTACCGCGACCTGCTGCTCGGCGATACCGTCCTGCTCAACGCCCGGCTGGCGAAGTTCTACGGGCAGCCCGGGCCGCAGGGCCGCGGCTTCGCCCCCGTGCGCCTGGACGCCGAGCATCGCGCGGGCGTGCTGACGCACCCCTACGTGCTCGCCACGCTCTCCTATCACAAGTCCTCCTCCCCGATCCACCGCGGGGTCTTCGTGACGCGCAACATCCTCGGGCGCATGCTGCGTCCGCCGCCCATGGCGATCGCGTTCATGGACGACAAGTTCGACCCCTCGCTCACCATGCGCGAGAAGGTGACCGAGCTCACCTCCAAGCCGGCGTGCATGTCCTGCCACGTCACCATCAACCCCCTCGGCTTCAGCCTCGAACGCTTCGACGCCGTCGGCCGACTCCGCGCGACCGACAACCTCAAGCCCGTCGATCCCGTCTCCGAATACCAGGCGCCCGACGGTTCGGTCATCCGCCTGCAGGGCGCCCGGGACGTCGCCCGCCATGCGGTCGAGAGCCCCGGCGGGCAGGCGGGCTTCGTGCGCAACCTTTTCCACGCCCTCGTCCGCCAGCCGCCGGCCGCCTGGTCGCCCGACGCCGTCGGCCGTCTGGCGGACGGATTCCGCTCCGGAGGCTTCCATGTGCGCGACCTCGCCGTCGAGGTGGCCGTGATGGCGGCCCTGACGCCGCCCCTTCCGAACTGAAACCATGAGCCTCCACCATCGCCGCGACTTCCTCCGCCGCCTCGGGCTTTCCGCCGCGACGTTGCCCCTGCTCTCGGGCCTGACCTCGCTGCACGCCGCGGCGGGCGCGCCCGCCCGCCGCCGCATCGTCTTCGTCTTCTCGCCCAACGGCACCATCCCCTCCGAGTTCTGGCCCGATGCCGTCGGCGAGAAGTTCGGGCTGAAGCGCATCCTCGCGCCCCTCGCGCCCTTCCGCGACCGGCTGCTGACCCTGCGTGGCGTGAACAACCGCGTGCGCGGGGACGGCGACGGTCACATGCGCGGCATGAGCTGCCTGCTCACCGGCATCGAGCTCTTCCCGGGCAACATCCAGGGCGGCGGAGAGACGCCCGCCGGCTGGGCGAGCGGCCCGTCCATCGACCAGGAGATACGCCGTTTCCTGCAGGCCGATCCCGCGACGCGGACCCGCATGGGTTCGCTCGAGTTCGGCGTGGCCGTGCCGAACCGCGCCGACCCCTGGACCCGCTGGAGCTACGCCGGCCCCAATCAGCCGATGACGCCCGTCACCAGCCCGTACGCGATGTTCGAGAAGCTCTACGGACAGACCAAGGACCGCGAGAGCCTGGCTTCCGTCCTCGACGGGCTGAAGTCCGACCTCAGGGCCGTCGCCGCGCGCGTCGACGCCCGGGACCGCGAGGCCCTCGACCGCCACGCCACCGCGCTGCGCGAGATGGAGAAGCAGCTCCAGGAACAGGCCACGGCCGGCGCCGTGAAGGTGCCCTCGGCGCCCGCCGCCGGCGTGCTGCTCGAGAACGACAACATCCCCGAGGTCACGAGGATGCAGACCGAGCTCCTCATCAGCGCCTTCCAGAACGACATGGCGCGCGTGGCCACCTTCCAGTTCACCCACTCCGTCGGCCAGGCCCGCATGCGCTGGATCGGCGTCGAGGAGACCCATCACGCGCTCTCGCACGACCCCGACCTCAACGCCGGGTCGAAGGAGAAGCTCACCAGGATCAACATCTGGTTCGCCGAGCAGATCGCGCACCTCGCCCGCCGGCTGCAGGACACGGCCGAGCCCGGAGGGCAGGGCACCATGCTCGACCACACCACCATCGTCTGGACCAACGAGCTCGGCAAAGGCAACAGCCACACCCACGAGGACATTCCCTGGCTGCTGCTCGGCGGCGGACTCGGATTCCGCACTGGCCGCGCGCTGGCCTTCGACAAGCAGCCGCACAACCGCCTGCTCCTCTCCCTTGCGCACGGCTTCGGACACCGCATCGACAAGTTCGGCAACGCTTCACTCTGCGAGGCCGGACCGCTTCAGCTGGGGTGAGGGGGCAGGGTGCAGAGTCGACTCCGCACTCCCGCCTTCAAAATGTACCCCCGCCTGTGCCGGTTCCGATGGAGCTCCAGTTTTCCTGGAGTTAAGGTGGGCGGCGCGTTGCCACGGCTCGGACGAGGCCGGTCGGGTCGCGCCTCCCGTTCGATATGATCGTAGGAGACGGATGCTGCCGCGGGTGTCGAACACCGCAGGGGAAGCATAATATGGCACGGCGTGCGCCGGAATGCAAGCGGGCGTAGCGTTTCGTATGGATTCGTCGGTTCGCCCGCATAGGTGTCTCGTCCATGCCCCGCCTTCTCACGATTCTCGCCGCTGCGCTGCTTTCCGCCTGCGCCGCCGTCCATGAGCCCATCCCGTCCGGCGTTCCGGAAAAATACGTCGGCCTGAAGGCCCCCCGGCCGGACGGCCTGCAACTGCGTCCCGGGGACCGGCTCGCCATCTGCGGCGACTCCATCACGGAGCAGAAGATGTACAGCCGGGTCATCGAGGCCTACCTGGCCGCGGTCAGGCCCGACCTTGGCATCGCCTGCCGTCAGTACGGATGGAGCGGCGAACAGGCGGGAGGATTCCTGCGCCGTCTGCAGAACGACGTGCTGCGTTTCCGCCCCACCGTGGCCACCACCTGCTACGGGATGAACGACTTTCGTTACGTCCCCTACCAGGCCGACCTCGGCGAGGCCTATCGGTCGAACATGACCCAGCTCGTGCGCGATTTCCGGACGGCCGGCGTGCGCACCATCGTCGGATCGCCCGGGACGATCCACTCGGTGCCCCATTGGGTCAAGGGGGCGCGCGGCACCTGGGAGGACCTCAAT
>JBJTIX010000090.1:0-1375 GCA_046095205.1 Opitutia bacterium | reverse complement strand
TACTGCTTGGCGGATTTCTCGAGCAGCGTGCGCACGGCCTGCATCTCCTTGTCCGTAGGCTGACGGGCGACGGTGAGCCGGTAGGCCAGGCGGATGCGCGCGTCGTCGTCCGAGGCCTCCTTCATGATCCTCCGGGCGAAGGCCTGCTGCGCTTCGACGTGCACCGGATCGTTGAGCGTCACGAACGCCTGCAGGGGCGTGTTGGAGCGGTCGCGTCGGATCGTGCAGGTCTCGCGGTTGGGGGCGTCGAAGGTGGCAAAGGAGGGATACGGGCTGTTGCGGCGCGTCTCGGTGTAGACGCTGCGTCGCCACCGGTCCTCGCCGGTGCTGGTGACCCAGTCGTTGCTGCCTCCGAAGGCGGTGCTGAGTCCGAGCGCGGGGCGGGGAGGCCGCACGGGCTTGCCGTACATCTTGGCGCTCAGCAGGCCCGACACGGCCAGCGCCTGGTCACGCAGGAGCTCGCCGGTGGGGCGGAAGCGAGGGCCGCGCGCGAGCAGCCGGTTGTCAGGGTCCCGTTCGTTGAGCTTCGGGTCGCTGGCGGAGGACTGGCAGTAGGCGCGGCTGGTGCAGAGCAGGGTGAGCATGCGCTTCACGTCCCAGCCGGTGTGGACGAACTCGTCGGCCAGCCAGTCAAGCAGCTCGGGGTGGATGGGCAGGTCGCCCTGGCTGCCGAATTCCTCCGAGGTGCGCACGATGCCGGTGCCGAAGAGCGTCTCCCAGATGCGGTTGAGCGTCACGCGGGCGGTGAGGGGGTTTTCTCGGCTCACGAGCCAGCGCGCGAAGGCGAGGCGGTCCGCGGCCGCTCCCTTGGGCAGCGGCGGGAAGGCGGACGGGGTCCCCGGGCTCACCTCGTCGCCGAGGTTCTGCCAGTTGCCGCGGAGCTGCACCTTGGTGACCCGGCGCGACTTCTCGCCCAGCTCCTTCATGATGGGCACGGTGACCGGCTTGATCGCGGCGAGCATCTCCTGCGCGGTCATCAGCTGCTTGCGTTCGGTGGTCGCGGCCTTGGAGACCTTACGTACGTAATACGATGACAGGACGGCTTTCTGCGCGTCAGTGCGGACGCCGGGTTCGATTGCCGCGGCGGCCAGGACTTCGGCGGGCAGATCGGCGCCGGCGGCGGCTGCGGCGTCGCCGGAGGTCAGCAGGCGGAACTTTCCGAGCACGTGCTGCTTGTGGACGGACTTCTGCGCGAGCGTCACGCGCAGCACGGAACCGGCCGTCACGTTCACCGGTGAGGCGGCGGCCAAAGTCAGCCGGTGGGGCCGGTCGGCCTGCGGGGCCACGGCCCATCCCTCGTTCTTGGCTCCCTTGGCCAGAAGGGACTTCGCGGGGAAGCCGGGCTGCTCGTGGTCGGCGAAGGCCGCCGTGAAGG
>JBJTIX010000089.1:0-1915 GCA_046095205.1 Opitutia bacterium | reverse complement strand
CAACCGCGACCTGCCCTACGACCAGTTCCTACGGCTGCAGATCGCCGCCGACAAGCTCGTCAAGGGCGAGGACACCCGCGACCTGGCCGCACTCGGCTTCATCACGCTCGGACGGCGCTTCCTCAACAACACCCACGACATCATCGACGACCGCATCGACGTCGTCATGCGCGGCACGCAGGGACTGACGGTCGGCTGCGCCCGCTGCCACGACCACAAGTCCGACCCGATTCCGACCGCGGACTACTACTCCCTGCACGCCGTCTTCAACTCGAGCGAGGAGCCCAAGGAAAAGCCGCTGCTCCTGCCGTTCACGCCCACGGCGGGCACCAAGGTCTTCGAGGCCGAACTCGCCAAACGGCAGGCCAAGCTCGACGATTTCATCCGGTCGCGCCGGGAGATCTCCTTCAGCCCCGACAAGACCGCCGGCTACCTTGGGCTGGTCATCAAGGCCCATCGCGACGGGAAGTTCGACCCGGCTCAGCAGGCCAAGCAGGCCAACCTCTACGTCACCATCCTCCAGGGCTGGCGCAAGGTCCTGAAGCCCGTGCTCACCGAAAACGATCCGGTCTGGGGCGCCTGGGTGCGCCTGGCCGCCGCCCCCGACGACGCCTTCCCGGCGCAGTTCAAGGCCGCCCTCGCCGACCCGGCACGGTTCGCCGACCCGCTGCTCCGCGCCGAACTCGGGCGAAAGGTGCCCGCCAAATTCGCGGACCTCACGGCCGCCTACGCCTCGGTGATCGCCTCCGCGCGGAAGCCGGAGAACGCCGGACGCAAGGAGAGCGGCCCCTGGCTCGCGCTGCTGCGGGCCCCCGACGGACCGGAGACGCCCACGGCCGAGTCCCTCATCCCCACCTACAACGTCGCCGACCGCAACCGTCGCAACGCGCTCGAGATCGAGGTCGAGGGCCTGAAGGCGACCCACCCCGACGCGCCGCCCCGCGCCATGGCGATCCAGGACCAGGCCAAGCCCGTGCAAGGCGTGATCCTGCTGCGCGGCAGCCCCTCCCGCCAGGGACGGAAGGTGCCGCGGCAGTTCCTCGAGATCCTCACCACCGGGCCGCGCAAGGAGTTCGGACCCGGGAGCGGACGGCGCGAACTTGCCGAATCCATCGCCTCCACTTCCAACCCCATGACCGCGCGCGTCATGGTCAACCGCGTCTGGGGCCACGTCTTCGGCCAGGGGTTCGTCGACAGCCCGAGCGACTTCGGCGTACGCACGCCCAGGCCGGCGCAGGCGGCGCTGTTCGAGCACCTGAGCCGCACCTTCATGGACGACGGCTGGTCGATGAAGCGACTGATCCGCTCGATGATCGTCTCCTCCGCCTTCCGGCAGTCGTCCGCCCATGATGAGCGCGCCTATGCGAAGGACCCGGAGAACCGGCTGCTCTGGCGCATGAACCGTCGCCGGCTGGACTTCGAGTCCATGCGCGACTCCATCCTGCGCGCGGCCGGGCGGCTCGACCCGAAGGTGGGCGGACAGCCTTTCGACCTTGTGAAGGACTTCAGCAACCCGCGCCGCACGCTCTACAGCCACATCGACCGGCAGAACCTTCCCGCAATCTACCGCACCTTCGACTTCGCCAACCCCTACTACCATGTCGCCCGGCGCAACCAGACCACCACGCCGCAGCAGGCGCTCTGGATGATGAACCACCCCTTCGGACGCGCCCAGGCCGACGCCCTCGCCGAGCGGACCGCCGACGCGAAGTCGCCCGCCGAGCGTGTGGCCGGCCTCTTCCGGCTCTCGCTCGGACGCGCACCCACCGCGGCCGAGAACGAGGCGGCCATGGATTTCCTCGGCGCCGTCGCGGCGGCGGTCCGCTCGGCGAGGGCGTCGGCCTGGGCGCGTCCGAAGGGGTGGTTCATCATCCAGAGCGCCTGCTGCGGCGTGGTGGTCTGGTTGCGCCGGGCG
>JBJTIX010000088.1:0-1447 GCA_046095205.1 Opitutia bacterium | reverse complement strand
GCGGAGACGTCAGACCTGGCTTCGGAAATAATCGACCGTGCGGGCCAGCCCCTCGGCGAGCTCGACCTTGGGGCGCCATCCGAGCAGCCGTTCGGCCTTGGAGATGTCGGGCTTGCGCTGCTTGGGATCGTCCGCCGGCAGCGGCATGCGGGTCAGCGGCAGCTTCTAACCGGTGATCCGCTGCACCTCGGCGGCAAGCTGGAGCATCGTGAACTCCACGGGGTTGCCGAGGTTCACCGGACCGGGATTGCGATCCAGGGCGATGACCCGCAGCAGGCCCTCGATGAGGTCGTCGACGTAGCAGAAGGAGCGCGTCTGGCTTCCGTCGCCGCTGATGGTGAGCGGCCTGCCGGAAAGAGACTGGATGATGAAGTTGGTCACCACCCTGCCGTCGTCGCCGCGCATCCGCGGACCGTAGGTGTTGAAGATGCGGATGATGCGCGCGTCGACCTTCCCCAGGCGCGTGAAGTCGGAGCACAGCGTCTCCCCCATGCGCTTGCCCTCGTCATAGCAGGCGCGCGGTCCCAGCGTGTTGACGTTGCCCCAGTAGGTTTCGGGCTGGGGGTGGACCAGCGGGTCGCCGTAGATTTCGGAAGTCGAAGCCTGCAGCAGCACGGCGTTGTGACGCGCGGCGTTCTCCAGGGCGTGCAAGGTGCCGATGACGGCGGTCTTGGCGGTGTTCACCGGCTCCTCCTGATAATGAGGAGGAGAGGCCGGACAGGCCAGGTTGCAGAGGACGTCGCAGGGGATGTCGAAGGGCTCGATGACGTCGTGCCGCACGAACGTGAAGCCGCGCATGGCGGAGAGCCAGTCGACATTGGCCTGCCTGCCCGAATGCAGGTTGTCCAGTCCGACGACCTCGTGGCCTTCGGCGAGCAGCCGGGCGCTGAGGTTGGAACCGAGGAATCCGGCGGCGCCGGTGACGAGGTATCTCATGGAAGTTTCAGGGGGCGAGCCGCCGGACGATGGCCTCGGCGGCGGCGGCAAAGGCCTCCGGCCCGTGCGAGCGCGCGGAGGCCAGCGAGGCGGCGTGCGCCCGGGCCAGGCTCTCCGGGGGCGTTTCGGCCAGCTTCAGCAGCGCGGCGGACAGGGAGCGCACGTCGCCCGTCCGGAAGACCGCCGCGTTGGCGTCGCCGGCGAAATCGTGACGGGCGCCGATGGCGTCCGAGAGCAGCAGCTGGCAGCCCGAGAGCGCGGCCTCGTGCACCACCAGCCCCCACGCTTCGGAGAGGCTCGGGAGGGCGAAGATGCGGGCGGAGCGGTAGAGCGCGCCGAGCTGCTCGGGCTGGTCGAATCCGTTCACCCGGAGCCGCGGGTGGGCGGGAATCCGCGGCGGCAGCGGCCCGCTGCCGTACATCTCCAGCTCCCAGCCCGGGAGCGCGTCGGCGACGGAGGAGAATGCCTGCGCGAGCTGCGTGCACTGCTTGCGCTCCACATACTGACCGAC
>JBJTIX010000087.1:0-3553 GCA_046095205.1 Opitutia bacterium | reverse complement strand
GCCTGGGCTTCCGGCGACACCGATGACATCTCCTCGCGCATCTCCATCGCCGCGGGCGGCACCGCCAACCTCGACCTGAGCGGGAACGTCACCTTCGGCGCCGCTCCCTCCGTCGGCGGGGGCGCGACCATCCAGAAGCAGGGTTCCGGCACGCTGACCCTCGCCGACGGCGTCAATGCGGGCAACCTCGACGTCAGCATCTCCTCCGGCAAGCTGGTGGTCAACGGTTCCCTCGGCGACGTCACCGTCGGCGCGGGCGCCATCCTCGGCGGTTCAGGCAGCGTGGGCAACGTCACCGCCGGCAGCGGCGCCATCATCGCCCCGGGCAACTCGCCCGACACGCTCTTCGGCATCAGCATGTACCTCGCCGGCGGCTCCATCTTCCAGTGGGAGGCGTACAAGCCCTCGCTGGGGGCCGGCGTCGGCTACGACAACATCGAGCTGACCGGCGCGCTCGACCTCTCCGGGGCGGCCGCGAACAACAAGATCACGCTCATGGTCATCTCGCTCAACGGCTCCAACGTCCAGGGCGGCGTGCCGGACAGCTTCAGCAAGGACAGCATCTCCTCCTTCACCTTCGCGACGGTCGGCAGCGTCGTGTTCCCGACCGGCGTGACGAGCGCGAACATCAACGACATCTTCGCCATCGACGTCAGCCAGTTCCAGTACAGCGAGGGCACCGCCTCGAACGCCGGCCTCTGGTCCCTCAGCTACGACGACGCCGGCACGATGACCCTGACCGCCGTGCCCGAGCCCTCGACTTACGGCTTCGCCATGGGCGCCCTGGCCCTGGCCGCCGCCGCCGTCCGCCGCCGCCGCAAGCAGGCCCCCAAGGCCTGAGCACTTCTACCTTCCCTGAGGGGGAAGAAAGGGTAGGGTGTTGTCCATGACCCCGCCCCAATACCCCATGCCCGGGCAGGCACGGTTCGACCGACGTTCCTTCGTCGTCGCCGGCGCCGCCTGGCTGTCGGTGGCGGCGCTCTCGACCGGCCGGACCTTCGGGCGGCCGCTCCTCGCGGCGAAGTTCGCCTCCTACCCCTTCACCCTCGGCGTCGCCTCGGGCGATCCCGCTCCGGACGGCTTCGTGATCTGGACGCGCCTGGCGCCCCGGCCCTTCGAGCCCGACGGCGGCATGCCGGCCGAGCCGGTGGAGGTGTCCTGGCAGGTCGCCGAGGACGAGAAGTTCGAGCGGGTCGTGCGCAAGGGGGTGCAGCTCGCCACGCCGGAGTGGGGCCACTCCGTCCACGTCGAGGTCGAGGGGCTCGCCCCCGACCGCTGGTACTGGTACCGCTTCACGGTCGCCGGCGAGTCCAGCCCGACCGGGCGTTCGCGCACCTTCCCCACGCGCGAGGCCGACGCCGCCCGGCTGCGCTTCTCCGTGGCCTCCTGCCAGCACTTCTAGCAGGGGCTCTTCACCGCCTACCAGCACATGGCGCGCGAGGAGCTCGACGCGGTGGTCTTCCTCGGCGACTACATCTACGAGTACAAGGGGCAGGACAAGAAGGTGCGCAAGCACCTCGGCGACGAGATCATGTCGCTGGGCGACTACCGCGTCCGGTACGCCCAGTACCGCGGCGACGCCGCCCTGGCCGAGATGCACGCGCGCGTGCCGTGGATCCTGACGTGGGACGATCACGAGTTCGACAACAACTGCGCCGGCGACATCTCCGAGGAGAAGGGCGTCGACCGCGAATCCTTCCTGCGCCGCCGCGCCTCCGCCTACCAGGCCTACTACGAGCACATGCCCCTCCGTCGGGCCGCCCTGCCCAAGGGGCCCGACATGAAGCTCTACCGGCGCATCCCCTTCGGCCGTCTGGCCGACTTCTTCGTCCTGGACACCCGCCAGTACAGCACCGACCAGCCCCTGGGCGACGGGCACCACCCCAACGACCCCGTCCAGCTCGACCCCGCGGGCACGCTGCTCGGCAAGGACCAGCGCGAATGGCTCTTCCGCGGACTGCAGGGCTCGCCCTCGCGCTGGAACGTGCTGGCCCAGCAGATCATGGTCGGGCACGTCGACCGCAAGGCCGGGCCCGAGGAGGCCTTCCAGATGGACCAGTGGCCCGGCTACGAATACGAGCGGCGCAACCTCCTGCGGCACTTCCGCGACGCCAAGGTGCGCAACCCGGTCGTGCTGACGGGGGACATCCATACCAACTGGGCCAACGAGCTCGTGCTGGACTTCGAGCGGCCCGAGCAGGGTTCGGTCGGCACCGAGTTCGTCGGCACCTCGATCACCTCCGGCGGCGACGGCACGCTCGCCCCGAAGACCCTCGCCGACACCTACCGCGAGAACCCCTTCGGCAAGTTCCACAGCACGGAGCGCGGCTACCTCGTGTGCGACGTCACGCCGCAGGCCTGGCGCACCGACTACCGCGCCGTCGAGTTCGTGACCAAGCCCGGCGCCCCGCTGCTCACCCGCGCGACCTTCACCGTCGAGGACGGCTCGCCCACTCTCCGCAAATCCTGAACCCCACCGACATGAAACGCATCCTGACCGCAATCCCGGCCCTGCTGCTGTCCGCACTGGCCTTCGCCGCCGACGCCACGAGGGACGTCACGTTCTACCTCGTGTCCGACACCCACGTGGGCATGAACTACCGCAAGACCGTCCCGCCGTTCGGGCCCGACCAGTTCAACGCGCACGTCGCCAAGACCCTCGAGGTGCTCGGGCAGGTGCCGGGCACGGCCTGGCAGGAGGGCCCCGTGGCCGACGCGATGAAGGGCAGGGGCCCCGTCCCGCGTCCGCTCGGCATGATCGTGGCCGGCGACCTCACCGAGGTCGGCAACGCCGCCGAATGGAAGGACTTCGACCGTCTGTTCCCCTGGCAGGGCGCGACCCCCGCCAAGTATCCGCTGTTCGCCATCGCGGGGAATCATGACGGCGGGCGCGACGGCCCCGTGCGCAAGGGCCTGCGTGAGCGCAACCGCGAGATGCTCGCCGCCGGCTTGGTACAGACGCTCTCCGAGGACGGCTTCCATTCCGCGTGGAACTGGCAGGGCATCCACTTCATCAACGTGAACCTCTACGCGGGCGACGGCGCCAAGGAGGGCGCCAAGGAGACCTCGATGTGGAATCCGGAGTCGAGCCTCACCTTCCTCAAGGCCCGCCTCGCCAAGATCGGGCCGACCGAGCCCGTGGTCATCGCCAAGCACCTCGACTTCAGCGACCGCAGCACCTGGTGGGACCAGACGAAGCGCAAGGCGTTCTACGAGGCGATCAAGGGGCACAACATCATCGCGCTGCTGCACGGACACACGCACGACATCACGCGCCTGAAGTTCCCCGAGGACAAGGACTACGCCGCCTTCGGCAACAACGGCCCGCGCTTCGACTGCTTCTCCGCCGGCGCCTTCAAGCCGGAAGCCAAGGAGGGCAAGCCCTTCCCGGGCCCGCGTTATCCCTGCGAGTGCTACGTCTTCCGCATCGTCGACGACACGTTCGTCGCCGCGCATTACACTGCCGAACCGGGCGGCTGGAACACCAGCAAGCACGCCCCGCAGCTGACCTTCGTGAAGAAGATTGGGAGGTGAGGGGGCACGGGGGCACGGT
>JBJTIX010000086.1:0-15405 GCA_046095205.1 Opitutia bacterium | reverse complement strand
TGACAGCCATGCCCACGAAGAGCCCGGAGGCGTCCGTTACGGTGATCGCAGCGGCGTTGTTCATGCTCGCCGGACGCACGACTCCGGTGCCGACGGAGGACGAAAGCAGGCCGCGGTATTCCGAGGAGGTCAGGAGGCGATAGCCATTGGCGTCATGGGTGACGAAGCCGCCGACCGTGTTGCTGCTGTCGATGCCGATGATGTCGGGCCGGATTCCGTTGGACACCGATCCGGCCGTGGCGGGATTGGTCCCCACCAGCGTGGGGGTCGAGGCGATGACGTTGACGCGGTTCGCCCCGGCCGCACCGCCGCCCAACGTGCCGGAAGCGCCGGCGTTCAGGACGAGGGAGCCGTGATTGCTGCCGCTCTGGGCCGTCATGGTGCCCAGGCTGACGCGGGTCTGGTTGCCGGCGTTCTGGGTCAGATTCCACCGTGACTGCCCGGCCACGTTGGTCACGGTGTTCAGCGTCTCGACGATGGCGCCGGAGGAGCTTCCAGAATAGTTGAGCACGCCGCCTCGGTTGCTGAAGGTCCGGTCACTGGAGCCCGACTGGATGGATCTGGCGCCGCCGAGCCTGTCGCCGATCGCGGATGCGCCGTGGAGCGTGAGCGCACCGCCAAAGCCGAGGTTCGTGGTGACGAAGCCCAGCTTGCCGGTCGCCTGGTTGAGAATCACGGCGTCACCGAGCACCGTGAGGGTTCCGAGAAGATTGCCCGAACTGTCGCCGGAAAGGGTCCAGTCACCGGAACCGATCTTGGTCACGCTGAGCAGGCCCGTGGTGTAGTCACTGACGAAGGTTCCGGCGAAGGTTCCCGAGTCGGAATTTCCGGTGACGAGGGTCGAAGCCGTGGTCGGATTGAAGTTTTTGATGACGGAACCGGCCACGCCGGCCACGGTCCCCAGGGCCGTGTTCGTGGCGCCCCGCATGTCGAGGATGCTCCCGGACGCGGCGAGGTTCACATCGGCGTCAGCATAGAGTGACGAGCCCGTCGAGGATGAGGGCCCGAGCACCAAGGTGCCGGCGTTGACATTGACGGTCAGCGCCTGGTCACTGAATCCACCCAGCTGCAGGACGCCGGCGCCCTCCTTGTTGATGGTCCCTCCGGCGACGATCCAGGCGTTGAGGGCGAGACCCACCTGTGCGTTGCTCTGTCCGGCCGTGCCCATGACGGCGGTCAGGCCTCCCGCGACCTGATCCACGGTCACGGTGGCGGTGGAAGGCAGGCTCAGCCGGCCCGCCAGATGGGAGATGACGCGGACGTCGTCCAGCGACGAGGCGCTGATCGTGTTTACTGTGTCCGTCAGGGTCAGCACGCCCGTACCGGTGGTGATGGCGGATCCGCCGGTGATGCCACCCTGGGAATTGAAGACCACCCTGGAGACGGTCTCGCTGAATCCGTTGAGTTCCCAGGCCGAGCCTCCCCGCACGGTGACCGCGGCGGAATCGGCAATCTGCTGGTTGCCGAGGTTGCGGACGGTGGCGTTGGCGAGCGTGCCGGTATCGCCGCCGCCGGCGTTGCCGCCGGTCATGATCAGGTTGCCCGTGATGGACTGGCCGGAACCAGTCTGATTGTCGAGGAGGAGGATGACGCCGTTGGAGAAGGCCGAGCCGACGTAGGTGTTCGCGTTGGTCAGCCGGATGGTGGCACCGCCCACGGTGCCGCCCGAGGTGAAGACCGGACTGGTGGTGCCGGCGATGGCGGAGTTGATGGTCAGGGTGTTGGCTCCGTTGTGGATGAAGAACTCAGGAGCGCTGGTGGAGATGACACCGCGAACCGCTGCCGAGCCGATGGTGCGGGCGGCGTTGTCGGAGCCGGAGAGCAGACCGCCGGCATCGAGGGTGAGAACGTCCGAACCGGCGGCGAAGTTCACGGTCGAAGCCGCGCCATTAAGCGTCAGGGTGTTGACGGTCTGGCCGCCGCCGAGGACCGACTGCGTGCCACTGAAGCGCACGTTGCTGGTGGAGGTGGCCGCTGCCAGCGTGGCGGAGATCTCGGGACGGCTGATCGGGCGCATGCCCACGACCGGATCATACACGGCGAACCCGAGATTGGCACCACCCGTGAGGGGATCCGAGGTGCTGGTCAGCGCCCAGGGACCGACGATGCCGTTGGTGTTGGTGGTGAGACTGGCGGCGGAGGCGGTGAAGAACGGATTGGCGCCGACCGAGCCTGAGCCGGAGACGAAGGTGAGGGCGGAAGCCGTGGCACGGCTGAAGGTGCCGCCGAGGATCACGCTGGCCTGGCCGAGCCCGCTGTTTCCGGGATTGGCACGCAGGATGGCCGTGCCGCCCGTGACCGAGAGAGCGCCAAGCGTCACCGTTCCGACGGTCCCGCTTCGGCTGATGAACTCGAAGGCGCCTCCGTCGAGCTGGATGTCGACGGCCGAACTGAGTCGGTTCGACATAGCCTGGATGCCGGAGTCATCCCAACGCAGGAGGCTGTTGCGGATGCTGAGGGTGTCTCCTGCGGCCATGCCGGAGAAACGCCCCTGATCGACGAGCGCGGTGATGCTGCCCATCAGGGTGGCGTTGCCGTTGAACTGGTTGTTGTCACGCACGGTCAGCTGCGTGCCGCCCGACTTTACGAAGTTAAGGTTGCCGTTGATCTGGCCGGTCCAGTCCCGCGCGGTATTGACCGTGGTGATGCAGGTGGCGGTGGTGCCGGCGTTGTTGATGATGCCGCCGCTGCCGACCGTGCTGGTTCGGGCGAGCAGGTCGCCGAAGACCTGAGAGTTGCCGCCCAGCTCCAGCGTGCCGCCGGCCGTCACGACCAGGGCGTCGTCATTGTCGGCGGTCGTGGTCTCGGACATCCTCGACGTCGCGAAACGATAGAAGAGCGCGTTGTTCGGCGCGGCGGCGGCCAGCTCCAGCGTTCCGAGGCTGATGGTGGTGGTGCCGGTGTAGTTGCTTCCGGAGGCGCTGTTGAGCAGCAACCTGCCGTCGCCGGTCTTCGCCAGTCCCCCGCTCGTAGGCGCGAACACGCCCCCGAACGTGGCATTGGACGTCAGCGTATTGGCCGATCCCATCACGTGGACGAAGAACGTCCTTGCATTGGTGCCGGAATCGCGCGCGTTGATCGAGCCCACCCCGAGCCCCGTGCCGGCGACGGTGATCGTATTGCTGGACTTGGCCAGAATGCCGCCGCTGTCCAGGCGCAGATCGCGGAAATTGTTGATGACCAGGGCACCTCCCGACTCGAAGGTGAGCGAATTCAGGACCGTGGTGGTGAGGACGGTCGCGGCGGCGCCCAAGGTGACGCCTGTCGCGTTGATGCGGTTGTTGTTGTTGGCGACGACTGAGCCCGACACGCCGGGGGTGCTCATTTCGGTCGACGCGTTCAGGGGCCTGAGACCGTTGGTCGAACCGTCGTTCACCAAGAACTGCGTGGCGGCAGTCGTACCGGTACTCGTGACCGAGGTGTCAGCCACGGCCCAGGGGAAAATCTGCTTGTTCGCCGCCGCATTGGCCCCGCCTTGACCGACCACGGTGATCCAATTGGTCGGCGCCGTGGTGGTCGCGAGGATGATATTGGTGTTCGTCGCGCCCGCGCCCTGACCCAAGGCGTCGCCACGAATGAATAGCGTGGCCTGGTTGGCGGAGGCGAGCGTGCCGGTCCCCGCCGTGGTGATGCGAAGATTGGCACCCACGTTGTCCAGGGAGATCACATTGTGGGCGACGTTGACGCCGAGCTGCACATCCGTGCCCAAGGCTTCGTTCACCGCGGTGGAAGCGTGGCCGAGCAGCTCCAGATGGCCTCCGTTGAAGGTGACGGGGCGGGCACCGAGCCGGAGGCTGCTGGCCGTGCCACCGTTGTCCAGGGTCAGGCGCGTTCCGGGCAGCAGGGTGTCGGACGCGGCCAACGGACCTCCCTGGATGGTGACGGTACCGGCGTCGCCGAGCGTGCCGGCGCCGCTCACGATGATGCGTCCGAGGTTGATGGTCGTCGCGTCGTAGGTGTTGGCGGCGGTCAGCGTAAGGGTGTTGGTGCCGACCTTGGTCAGCGTCTGGTTGCCGCTGACGACGCCGCTCAGGGTGATGTCGCCCGAAGTCACGCCCGAGAGGGCGTTGACGCGGCTACCGCCGATGCTGGTTCCTCCGGCAAGAGTGACCGCGCCAGCATAAGTGGAAGCCGAGGCGGAAGAATTGATGAGGGCGCCGAGCGAAGTGACCGTCCCCCTGCCGGTGATCGTGCCAGAACCGGCGAAACCGGCTCCGGTGATGGAGAGGGGCTCGGCGCCAACGCTGAATCCGTTCAGGTCCAGCACCGCGCCCGATGAGATGGTCGTCCCATCCGCCGTGCCGCCAAGGGCGGCGGCATTGCCCAGCCGCAAGACGCCGAGATTGACGGCGAGCGTGGTGAAGGTGTTGCCGGACGCAGACAACGTCAGGGTGTTATCGCCCGTCTTAGTCAGCGCGAACGCACCGGTGACATTTCCGCTGAGCGTCAGGTCGCCAGAGCCGCCGACGGAGGAAGCGCTTCCAAGGGTGATGGTGCCGGAGAGCGTGGCCGCCACAGGGCTGCTGTTCCAGAGCGCTCCCTTGAAGTTCGCAGCCAGGGCGGCGATGCCGGTCCCGTTGATCGTGAGCGCCTTGCTGGTGCTGAGGCCGTTGACGTCGAGCATGCCGGCGGTGGCGCCCACGAGGTCCGCGATGGTACCGGCCGCCGTGGCCGACTGGGAAATGGTGATCTGGCTCGCGCTGTCCACGCTCAGGATGTACGAGCCGGCGGGGACGTTCGTTCCGGTCACGGGCATGCCCCGCTGCATGCCCGCGGTGGAAGTGATTCCGGTGATCACGGACGAGCCGCCGGTCGTCGTGGCGGCGGCCTGCGCCGCAAGGGCGTTGCCTGAGACGGTGACCACGCCGGAAGGCAAGGCGCCGGCATGATTGAGCAGCACGGTTCCCGCCTGGATGGCGAGGTCTCCCGTGAAGGTGCCGGCCGTTGCGTTGTCCGCGCCGAGGATGAGCGTTCCCTGCCCCGTCTTGATGAGGGCGCCGCTGGAGCCCACGCCCGTGACGAGACCGGTGCCGCTCTGCGTCACGGCACCGATGAGGATGAGCGTGCCGGCACCCGCGTTGGCGGTGTTGGTGGTCGCGAGGATGACGCCCGTTCCGAGCGAGATGCCGCCGTCCGCGCCGAACCAGCCCGTGCCGAAGCTGCCGTTGCTGCCATTGACCAGGTTGAGGACGGCGTTGTTGCCGATCACCAGGGAGAAGGCGCCGGCGCCCTGCGCTCCCGATGCGTTGATCCGGTTGGCGACCCCCGGAGCCGCCACGGCGCCGAACTGGGTGCCGAAGGTGTCGACGGTGGCCGAGCCGCTCGGCAGGTAGAACGCGTTGTCGAGGATGGCGGCGCCGTTGTAACCGTTGGCGGCCGTGGGCGCGGCCGTGGCGTAGTACATGCGCTCCGAGGCGATCGCCTGGAACAGGCCGTTGGTGTCGGGGCCGGAATAGAGAAGCCGGAAACCGCCGCCGCTGCCTGCGTTGGTCGCCTTGTAGACGATGGAGTGGAAGCCGGCCGAGAGCGTGGTGCTCACCGTGGAGGCCCGGTCGATGATCGCGCTGCCGAAACTGTCACCGGAGATGGCGACTCCGTCGATGAAGAGGGTCATGCCGTCGTCCGACGCCGAGCGGAAGGAGTAGGAGCCCCCCTGCCCTTCCGGGACGTTCAGGAAGCCGGAGAAAACCGCGGCTCCGTTGGTGAAGGAACCTGCCGTGCCCGAAGGACGGTTGGCGAAGACGCCGTCGTTGAGGAGATTGGTGATCACGCCGGAGGCGGAGAAGCCGATGCCGGCCACCTGCTGGGCCACGACGGCCGTCGGGGCGGTGGCGAGGCTGGCGAAGGCGCTGCTGAGGCCCCCGCCGACATAGCCGTAGGACGACATCTGCGCCGCGCTCAGCACGGCATTCTGCACGCCCAGCGGATAGGAGCCGGAGAGGGTCACGGGCGCCCCGCCGTTCAGGACGTTGGTGGTGCCGATGGTGATGAGGTCGGGGAACACCAGTTCACCCTGGCCGACGTTGACGGGCTGGTAGCCGGACGTGTAGCCGAAGACGATGACCCTGGCCCCGGCGTTGACGTTGATCCGAGGCACGCCCGTGCCCGATGAGATGACGTTGAGCAGCCGCAGGTTGTAGCCGTTCTGGCTGCTGACGTTGAGGATCTGTCCGCCATTGAGGGTGAGATTCGGCACCTCGATGGTGTTGCCTGAGTTGCCTCCGTTGTTGCCGACGTGGACATTGGCGGCGGTCAGGCCCGAGCTGACCACGATGTTGCTGGCGAAGCTGATGAGGCCGTTGCTGGACGTGCCGTTGTTGAGGAGGGCGAGCATGCCGCCGTCGCCGATGGTGGCGTCGAGACCGGTGAAGACCGGCGAGGTCGAACCGGCGTTGAGTCCGGCGAGGGCGAGCGTGCCGGCGTTGACGGTCACGCCGCCGGTGAAGGTGTTGTTGTTGCCGAGAATCAGCGTGCCGAGGCCCTCCTTGGTGATGCCATAGGCCCCTCCGGCGTCATCCAGGGCCATGTTGAGGGTCAGGATCGCCTGGGGCGCGTCGACCGTGACCGTGGTGTTTCCGATCAGCGTGGTGACGGCATTGTTGCCCTGCAGGGTCAGGTTGTTCGTTCCGCGCAGGGTGAGCTGGGTGCCGGCGAGGGTCACCGCGTTGCTCAGGATGTTGGCGGAGGCCGTGGAAGTCAGGTAGGTGCCCGCCGCGCCGATGGTCAGCGCTCCGGTTCCGATCGGGCCGCTGGCGAAGGCGCTCACCACGCCGGTGGTCGCGTCGCGCGCGGTGACGTTCGTGCTGCCGCCCACGGCGAGTCCGCCCGCGTTCACGGCGACTCCGCCGCCGAACAGACTGGCGCCGGAAAGCTGGAGCAGGCCGTTGCCTGCCTTGATCAGCCCGACGGTCGCGCTGTCCGAGGAGCTTCCGAGCGGAGCCGAGACGCTCAGGGTCGGGGTGACATTGGCGAGGGTCGCGTTGCCGTTGACCGTGACCGGGCTGACGGTGAACGTGCGGGTCGCGCCGCCGAGATCCACGGCGATGGTGCCTCCGGCGGCGATCGCCGCGGCGGACGAACTGTTTCCCGTGCCCTGGATCAGGGAGACCTGTCCGACATTGCTGGAACTGGCCGTGACATCGCCGGCCAAGGTCAGGATGCCCGTGCCGGTGTTCACGTTGGCCTGCGTCGAGCTGCCGTCGTTGACGAAGTTCAATCCGGCGAGGGTCTGGCTGAAGTTATTGAGGTTGAGCACGCCAGCGCCGCGGATCTCAGGGATGACGCTGGCGTGGATCTGGCTGGCGGCGTCGAGGCGGACGGTGGCGCCGTTGATGATGAGGTCGCCGGCGGGAATCGCCACGGTCGATCCGGCGTTGGCCCCCGTCACGTTGAGCCCGAGGGTTCCGGTGTAGGTGTATCCGCCGTTGACCACGGTGCCTCCGGTGTAGGAGTTGGCGGCAGTCAGGACGGTGGACACCGCGTTCAGGCCGCTGTAGACGAAGCGCGTGGCGGCGCCGGCTCCGTTGTCCAGGATGCTGGCGCCGAAGGTGACGGTCGTGCCCTGATTGACCGTGAGGAACAGGGGCGCCACCCCGGAGGCCTGCGAGCCCCCCGCAGTGATCTTGCCCGCACCGACGCTCTTACCGGTTTGATTTCCGGCGATGATGAAGCCCCCGGAAGTCAGATTGAGGGTGTCATTCGCAGAGTCACCGAACGTGAGAGACTGATTGTTCGCGTTGGAAATCCAGGAGATGGCGTTGGCGAGATAGGTTCCGGATGCGCCCGAGTTGACGTCAGGAACGACGTAGGAGGCGTTGACGAGACGGAGGTTCTGGGCGGCGGCGCCGGATCCGGCGGGGAACGACCCGGCGGTATATCCGGCGTACCCCGCCTGCAGCAGCGTGGCGAGCCCGCCGGACGCGTTCCCGGCCGACGGCGCGACATAACTCGCGAAGTCAGAGCCGTCAGAGGCCCACGGGATGATGTTGTTGATGAGGAGCGAGGCGCCGTTGGCGATGGTGATCCTGCCGTTGGTGCCCATCTGACCGTTGGCGGTGCCGGTGGCGTTTCCGTAGAAGAGCAGCGTGGCGTTGTTGTTCTGGGTGAGATTTCCGATGGAGAGCACGACGGAGCGCACGGTCCCGTTGGCGGCCGGCTTGACGCTGACGTCGTTCAGGCCGCGCGCAAGGGTGAGGGTGCCGACGGCCTCCGTGACATTGGTGAGATCCCTGCCCGACAGGTTGAACGCACCGCCGCTCATCGTGATGGCCGCGGAGTCGGCGACGCGGTCACCGAGGAAGGCCCGGCCTCCATTGTCGAGGGAAAGCAGGCCGTGATTGACATCGAGGGCCGACGTCCCGGAAATCCGTCCGTCATCGACGAGCGTCAGGACTCCGCCATTGATGAGCGTGCCGCCGGCGTAGGTGTTGTCGCTGTAGAAAGTCTGGGTGTTGGCGCCGGACTTGTTGTAGAAGATCGTGCCGGCCCCCGAGGAGATGTTGCCGCCCCAGGAGGAGCCGGAGCTGACGCTGATGAGGGTGGCGCTGGCGCCACCGTTGACGATGGTTCCGCCGCTGGCCGCATAGCCGGTTCCGTTCGGCGAGCGCAGGTCTCCGACCATCTGGCTGTTGCCGTTCAACTGGAGGGTGGCGCCGGGACCGATCGCCATGTGCTGTCCGACGGTGCCTCCCTGGGCGCCCTGCCAAAGGGTGTTCTCGCCGCCATCAAGCGTGACGGTCCCTCCGTTGATGGTGAAATAGTTGGCGGAGGTGCCCGTGGCCGAATTGAAGAACTGCTTGGTGGCGAAGGTCAGGCTGCCATCGAGGCCCTTGGTCACGTTCGATGAATTGTACAGAGCCGCGTTCACCGTGAGACCGGCTCCGGTGTCCACGAGGATGCCGCCTTCGGCCGAGGTGAAGGCGGGGGCGGTGGCGGCGATCGGGCTGTTCTGCGGGTTGATCGCGCCCAGATAGATGGCGGGGGCGGACTGCGTGCCGACGAGGGCGGCGTTGCCGATGGTCTGGCCGGCCCCCGTGGCGAGGATGTTGCCCGTGCCGATCGCGAGCTGGGTGCCACCGGAGGCGGCGAAGGTCACGTCCGTGTTCGCGCCCTCGATCTTCAGGGCGTTGATTCCTCGGAAGTTGAGCCCGGGGTTGCTCAGGGCCGAAGTGTCTGCGGCAAGGCGATACGTCGGCGCCGCGGAGAACACTCCGGAGACGCTTGAGGCATTGATGCCATAGGCGATGCCCCCGTTGATGTTGCTGAAGGTGACATCCGTGCCCGTCCCCGAGCCGTCGCTGGCGACGTAGGCGGAATAGGCCTGGATGTTGCCGGTGGTGACCGCCCCGCTGAAGGTGGCGAAATTCGTCCCGGAGGAGTCCTTGATCACCGCGCGCTGTATGATCCCGTTGGTGAGCGTGGGGGCGGTGGTCCCGAATGTCACCTTGTTGGTGGAGTTATTGAAGGCCTGATTGCTGGTGAGAAGGAGCGTGCCGCCTCCGCCCATCGTGAGGCTGGCGAAGGTGAGGGTGGCGTTGGCGGCGCCCGCGTTGTTCAGGGTGACCGTATTGCCCCCCCAGTTGGAGGACAGGGCGCCGAACTGGAGGGCGGAAGCGCCCGTGCCGTTGCCCGCAAAGGTGAACCTTCCGTTGGTCAGAGTCATCGTGCGACCGGTTCCGCCGATGCGGGTCAGCGGCCCGCCGGCGGTGTCGTCCACATTGAGCAGGGCGTTGTTGCTGACGGTGATGTTTCCGGATGTGCCGGTGAACTGACCCGAGCCGCTGATGTTGAAGGTGCCCTGACTCACGGCGAACGCCAGGGTCGTGGTCTGCGCTGTCGTCCAATTCAGGACGCCGGCGCCGAGCTTGGTGATCGTGACGCCGGAGGTGCCGATGCTGCCGTTGATGTTGATGACACCGCTACCGACCGAGTTGAAGGTGGGGCTGTTGCCAAGCCCCAGGCTGCCTATGTTGAGCGTGGCCCCGTCGGCGGCGCCGAACGTGATGCCCGTCGAGGCCGTGTTGGTGATCGCCCCGACGGTGCCGATGCTGTTGACGCCGCTGGCGGAGAACACGCCGCCGGTGTTGTCGATGCCGTTCGGGGAACCGGCGCTCGTCGCCGCCATGTTGATGGCGTTGGTGAGCGTGATCCCTCCGGCGAGATGGAGGGCGTTCCCGGCGGTGGCGGCGCCGGGGTTGAGGATGATCTGTCCGGTGCCCAGCGCGCTCGCGTTCTCGATCCGGAGGACGCCGCCGGCCAGCGTGGTCGTGCCGGTGCGGGTGGAGTTGTTGGCGGTGATGACGAGCGTGCCCAGGTCGTTCTTCTGCAGGGCGTTGTTCGCGGCGCTGAACGTGAAGGCCGTGTTGACCGTGGCGGTGGTGCCGGCGCTGACGTCGATGCCGACGGTGGCGGCGTTGAGGCTGATGGTGCGGCCGGTGAGCGTGTAGCTCGTGGTCGTGCCGTCGTTGATGAAACGGAGACCCTGGGTGCCGGAGTTCGCCGAGAGGCGGACCACGTTGGACGCGTCACCCAGGGCGGCGTTGCCCGTGACGGCCAGGATGCCGCCCGTGACGTCGATGATCGAACCGCTGCCACCGAAAGTGTTGCCGGCGTTGGTCAGGACAAGCGTGCCGGCCCCCGCCTTGGTCAGCACCACGGCCGAAGTGCCGGTTTGTCCGCCCGAAAGCGCCCCGCTGAGCGTGAGTCCGTCCACGACGTTGGAATTGCCGGCGTTGTTGACGGTGAAAGTGGGGAATCCTCCGCTGGTCGCGAAGGCTTGGCCGTTCGAGATGAGCAGTCCGAAGCCGTTGGCGTTGGCGACCGTGAGATTGTAGGAGGGAGTCGGACTCAGCGCGTTGAACGCAGTGAGCTCGACGGTCTTGTTGGTCGCCTGTGCGTTCAACGGTGAGAACGTGAAAGCGGCCCGGTCGACGGTGATCGTGGCGGCGGCCGTGTTCATGTTCACGGCGTTGGCCACCGTGAGCGTTTCCATGACGACGCCGTTGCCGAGCAGGGTGCCGTCCCATTGCAGACCCAGGCCGCCACCGTTCAGGTTCACAGGCACCGAACTGGGTCCGAGCGGCAGGGCGCCGACGGTCTGAAGGGTGCCCGCCGCGACGTTGAAGGAGGCGCCTTCGGCCAGGGAGGCGGAGTTGTCGGCCGTCAGCCGCAGGACGCCCGCTCCGATCACGGACATCATCGACGAGGAAGTCAGCCTGCCATCGACCTGCAGGAGCGTGGCCGGGCTGAATGCGCCGCCACCCGTGCCGATGGTCACGCCTCTCGTGGCGGCGAGCACGGGACTGTTGGTGGCGGCGAGCACCGCCCCGTTCCGCAGCACGAGCTGGTCTGCGACGAAGGAACCGGGATTGGCGCCCAGGCTGTTGCTGCCCGAAATGGAAAGCACGCCTTCGTTCACCGTCGTGACGCCCGTGAAGGTGTTGGCCACGGCGGCGTTGGAAAGGGTCAGGGTGCCCAGGCCCTCCTTGGTGATGCCGAAGCCTCCGCTGATGAGCCCGCCGATCGTGGCGACCATCTGCGGAGCGGTCACGGTGATCGTCGGCGTGGCGGCGAGGGCGGTCGCGCCATTGAAGGTGAGTCCCAGGATGCCGTCGGCGGTGAAGCTGCCGTTGACGGTCATGGCGTTGGCCACGGTGGCGGCGGCGGAGGCGAGCAGACGGGTGCCTCCGCCGACGGTCAGCGTTCCGGAGCCCAGGGGTCCCGAGGTCACCGTCGCCCCCACGGTGCTCGGAGTGCTGCTCGCGCCCAGCATCAGCCCGCCGGCCTGGAGATCCAGTCCTCCGCCGAAGCGGCTGGCTCCGCTGAGCTGCAGGATGCCGTCGCCCGCCTTGATCAGCCCGACGCCGGCGTTGTTGGTCGAACTCCCGATCGGGGCGGACACGCTCAATGTCGGAGTGAGGCCGGCTACGGCGGCGTTGCCGTTGATGGTCACGGGGCCCACGTTGAAAGTCCGCGTCGAGCCGCCGAGGTCCACCGCGATCACCCCGCCCGCGCCGGCCACGCTCACGCCGGTCCCTTGGATCGAGGAAACGCTGCCGGCGTTGGAGGACTCGGCGGACACGCCTCCGGTCAGGGTTAGCACGCCGGTTCCGGTCAGCACCTGAGGCCCGGCGGCGCCCCCGTTGTTGTCGAAGCTGAGGCCCGCCAGAGTCTGGTTGAAGTTGTTTAGGTTGACCGTGGCCACGCCGCCCCGGAGCACCGGCGTGATGCCGAAGTTTATCTGATTGGCGGCCAGAAGCCTCACTCCGCCGCCGTTGAGGATGAGCGAATCCGCCAAGGTTGCCGCCAGGGGGATCGCGGAATTGCCCGTGCTGCCGTCGGCGCCCGCCACGTTCAGGTCCAGATAGCCGTTCGTGACGGCTCCGTTGGGCGTGTTGACGACCGTGCCGCCGGTGTAGGTGTTGGCGCCGTTGGTGATCTGCAGCGTGCCGGCGTTGTAACCGACATACCCGAGCCGCACGGGCACGGAGCCGTTGTCGACGACCCGGGCGTTGAGGATGACGGAGCCGGTCGTGTTTCCTGTCACCACGAAGCTCAGGTCGGCGACGCTCAGCGACCGCGAGCCGCCGGCGGTGAGGCGACCGCTGTCGACGGCGGCTCCGAACAGCGTGTTGCCGGCGCCCGACTTCACGACCTGCCCTGCGGTGAGATTGAACACGTCCGAGGCGGCGGCGAAGGTGAAGGTCTGGGTCACGGCGGTGCTCAGGGCCATGGCGTTGACCGCGAACCCGCCGGACGGAAGCGCGTAGGACGTTCCGGAGAGCTTGTAATTGCCGGTCGGAGCGCCGGTCGCCGGCAGCACGGTGCCGTCGTAGCCCCGGTAGCCGGCCGAGCCCAGGGCGGCGAACCCTCCGGCCGCGTTCCCGGCCGTCGGCTCAACGTAGCTGACAAGTTCCGCACCGCCGCTGTTGATCCAGGGCACGATTCCGTTCACCAGCAGGCTGGATCCATTGGCGGCCAGTATGCGCCGACCGGCGCCCATCTGCCCGTCCACGGAACTGGAACTGAACAGCCAGGTGGCTCCGTTGGACTGGGAGACGTTGCCCAACGAAAGCGTCACGGACCTCACGGTGCCGGCGCCAAGGGTCAGCGTGGTGAGTGAGCCGCCCTGATCGAAGGTGACGTCACCGAGCGTCTCGGAGGAATTGGCGCTTTCGCGGCCCGTGAAGTTGAGCGTCCCGCTGCGCATCGTGACGGCGGCGGCGTCTCGGATCCGGTCGGCGTTCGAGACGAGTCCTCCGTCGGTGAGCTGGAGCGTGGCCCCGGAGATGACGAGGGAGGACGTGCCGGAAAGACGTCCGTCGGCGGTGAGGGTCACCGTGCCGCCGTTGATGAGGGTGCCCCCGGTGTAGGCGTTGTCGCTGTAGAAGGTCTGGGTGTTGGCGCCGGACTTGTTGTAGAAGACGCTGCCGGCGATCTGGCCTCCCCAGTTGCGGTCGGTTCCGGTGCTGACGTTGACGAAAGTGGCCGCAGCGGAGGAAGTCACCGTCCCGCCGGTGCCGGGGAAGGCCGCGTCATTCACCGAGCGGAGACCGCCCACCATCTGGCTGTTGCCGTTGAGATTGAGCGTGGCGCCGACCCCGATCTCGAGACCCTGGCCGGCCGTCCCGGCCTGGAGGCCCTGATAGAGCGTGCTGTCTCCTGCGTTCAGGGTGACGGAGCCGTCAAGGATTCCGAAGAGGTTGGCGCCCGTGTTGAAATACTGCCGGGCGTTGAAACGGACGCCTCCCGAAAGGCCCGTCCTGTAATCCGCGGCGCCGCCGCGGAAGACGCCGCTTACCTCAAGCACGCTTCCCGAAGCGACCATCAGGGCCGCCGCGTTGGCCGCGGTGTCGATGATGACGCCCTGGGCGATCGTGTTCGTGCCGCCCGCGACGAGCACGTTGGGCACGGTGAGCGTCAGGCTGGAACCGCCCCTGACGTTGGAGGTCAGGTCGACGCCGTTTCCGCTGAGATAGAGCGCGTTGAAGGTCCTGCCCGCGTGGCCCGGCAGAGCGGAGTCTGCCGTCAGCTTCATCGTGGCGGTCGCCGCACCGGCGATAAGGTTGTTGCTGCCGTCATATCCCGCGAAGGCCTGCACTCCGTCGGAATTGGCGGCCAGGCCGGTGTGGTTGTAGCTGGCGAAGTTGACGCCCGAAGCGTCGATCACGACCGTGCGGGGAAGGATGCCCGAGGTGGCCGGAGTGGCCGTCGGCGCCGAGGTGAAGATGACCTTGTTGCCAGCCTGCCCGAAGGCGGTCCCGGCGGTGGCGTCCACGCTGCTGAACACGAGCAGGGATGCTGCGTCCATGCTCAGGCTGGCGGCGGTGAGCGTGCTCGTGCTGGTGCCCGGGGTGCCGTTGGCGTTGGTGATCCTGATGAGATTCTGGCCGGGCCCGCTGGTCAGGGTTCCGAAGTTCTCGGCGGAAGCGGCCGCTCCGTTGGCCAGGAAATCAAGCGTGCCGCTCCGCAGCGTGAGACCGCGCGCGCTTCCCACCGTGTTGTTGGTCGTACGCTGGCTGAAATTGGTGCCGACATTGTCCAGCCGCAGCGTGCCGGCCTCCACACGGATGGTGTTGGTCGTCCAGGCGGCCGTATTGAAGGTGCCGGCCCCGGAAAGCTCAAGCGTGCCCCGACGGACCAGAACGGCGGCGGAGTCGGCATTCCCAGTGAATGTGTTCGTGTTGGCGGAAGTCAGGCGAAGGGTTCCCGTGCCGTATTTCTCGATGCGGTGCCAGGATGCGGCCGCTCCGTTCGCCATCACGGACCCGATCACGATCGTGCTGTTGCCGGCGGCATTGAAGTAGACGGCCCTCGCGGTGGAGGATTGCATGCTGATGCCGCCCGTGATGTTCAACGTGCCGGACAGCGCGCCGATGCCGGCGTCCGCGGTCATGTTGATGGCTCCTGACCAGGTGTTCGTGCCGCTGATGTTCGAGAGCTGGCCTCCGAAATTGATCCCTCCGGAGGGCAGATTGACGCTGCCGGAGGTGTTCAGATTGATGGGCGTCGCGATGCTGACGCCGTCCGCCAGTTCGACCGCCGCGCTGAGCACGCCCGCCACCCGGACGGACCCGGTGGCGCCGCCGAAAGCGTTGGCGTTCGAGGGCCTGACCGCGCCGGCGTTGACCGTGATCCCTCCCGTGTGCGTGGCGTTGTCCGCAGAAATGACCAGGGTCCCGAGGTCGTTCTTCTGGAGGACGTTGGAAGCCGCGCCGAAGGCGAAAGGCGTGTCCAGCGTGACCGTGGTGCCGGCGCTGACGTCGATGCCGACGGTGGCGGCGTTGAGGCTGACGGTACGGCCGGTGAGCGTGTAGCTCGTGGTCGTGCCGTCGTTGATGAAACGGAGACCCTGGGTGCCGGAGTTCGCCGAGAGGCGGACCACGTTGGACGCGTCACCCAGGGCGG
>JBJTIX010000085.1:0-15162 GCA_046095205.1 Opitutia bacterium | reverse complement strand
GCCCGGAGGCGCCCCTTTCGACCGGCGATCCCGGAGCGCTCAGCCGCCGACGGCGCGCAGGGAGACCAGGTACTCGACGAGCGAGGTGAACTCCTCGACGGTCAGGCCCGCGGCCAGTCCGGCCGGCATCATCGACTGGGGAAGGTGCTTCTCATCCTTCACGTCGGCGCGCTTCAGGAGGGTCACCTGGCCCGCGATGTTGCGGAGGGTGATGCGGCCGTCGGCCTCGCCCGTCACGAAGCCGTTGTGCACGGCGCCGTCCTTCATGGTGAAGACCACGGTCTGGAAGCCCTGGGCGACGACCTTGCCCGGCTCGAGCACGGAATCGACGAGGTAGTCGCGCGGGAACTTCGCTCCGGCGGACCCGAGGTAGGGACCCTTCTGCTCGGCGGCGGGATCGACGCTGTGGCAGGCGATGCAGCCCTGCTGGGCGAACAGCTTCTGCCCGAGCTTCACGTCTCCCCTGCCCTTCAGCGCGGCGACCGAGACCTCGGCGACGGGCAGCTGGGCGATCCGCTTGCCCTTGCGGGCGGCGGCCTTGCGCGAGGACTCGAGCGCGGCCTTGGCGGCGTTGATCTGGAGAACGTTGTCGCCGGTCATGCCGGCCTGCAGCTGCTTGTCGAAGCCCGTGAGGCCCATCTCGGCGACGGCATGGAAGAAGCCCAGGTCGCGGGGGTTCTTGCTCACGTGGTCCTGCACCTTCTTCTTCCACTGGTCCTTGGAGAGCGGGCTGCGCAGGACGGTGAAGAGCGCCTTCCAGAGGAGGGTCGAGGTCGCGTCATCGGCCCGGTTGGCCATGGAGCGCAGCTTGTCGACCTGGTTGCCGCGCTCGGCCTCGTTCACGAAGTCGTCCACGGCCTGCAGGGCGGCGTTCGGGGCATTCGCGTCGCGCGACCAAGCGGCGAGCACCTTGACCCGGGCCGAGAGCCCCTCGTCGCCCTCGGCCTTGAGCAGCGCACGGTAGCAGTCGAGGCGCTCGTTCCAGGGGCGGGAGGACTGCAGGGCGGCCTCGGTGAGGAGGGTGACGTCCGCCGGCCGCAGCGCGAGCGAGGCCATGACGAGGCGCAGCGGGTCGACGCCCTCGAGCTTGAGGGTCACGACGGGGATCCGGTTCTTGGCCATCAGGTCGAGCGCGCCCATGCGCAGGGCGGCGGGCAGCTTGGAGTAGGCGGCCTCGAGCGCGGCGTGCACCTTGGCGGTGTGCGCCCACTCGGTCGGCTTGAAGTAGGGGCCGCGGTCGTCCGGACGGGTGCTCCACCAGTCCTTGTAGTTCCAGCGCTCCTCGGTGAAGTAGAGACGGGCCAGCGCGGCCACGGCACTGGCGCGCTGCGCGTCGTCGCCGGCGAGGGTGAGCGCGGCGAGTCCGTCGACGGCCTCCGCGGCGTGCATGCCCTGGAGGGCGCGGAAGGCCAGCGCGCGGGTCGCGGGCCTGGTCGCGGCATCGAGGCAGGCCCGGACCTCGCCCAGACGCACGAGGGCGTTCACGGCGGTGTGCGGCAGGCGGTAGTGCTCGCCCTGCCCGAGCTTCGACTCGTCGGCGGACCAGGTGGAGGCGGCCTCGAGTATCGCGCCGGACACGCCCTGGGCGTTGAGACGCTGGAGGCCGACGACGGCCTGGAGGCGCACGCGAGGGTCGGGATCCTTCAACGCGTCGACGAAGAGCTGCACGGGGGCGCCCTCGAGCTGCGTGGTGCGGTCGGCGATCGCGCGGAGGACGAACTCGCGCACGGCGGCGTCCTTCGCGAGCGCCGCGAGGGGCTCGTTGGCCTTCGCGCCGAGGAGCTGCTTGTAGGTGAAAATCGCGGCGACGCGGGCGTGAAGGTGAGCCCGGCCGTCACCGGCGACGGCGAGCACCTCGGGCGCGAGCTTGCCGAGGCCGGCGTCCACCATGCGGCGGGAGGCCTCGAGGCGGATGACGGCGCTGGCCGAGCGCAGCGCGGAGGGCAGCTGGGCAGGCGGGAGCTTGGCGACGTCGATGAACGGAGCGGGCTTTCCGCCCTCGGCGGTAAGGATCTGCACCTTGCCGACCTGCTTGCCGGGACCCGAATAGCTGAACTTACCGTCGCGCCAGTCGGCGAGGTAGAGACGGCCGCGGGCGTCGACATCGGCGTCGACGGCCCGGGTGAGCTTCTCGAAGGTCTCCTGCTGGGCGACGAAAGTGGCCTCGAACCGGCGGAGGGGATGGTGATGGACGGTGCCGGTCGTCCAGTCGCAGGTAAGGAGCGACTCGTTGAAGGGCGCGGGGAACGCGGGCTCGGAAATCCAGAGCGCCCCGGTGCCGGAGCCGCCGCCGTAGTCGGCGAGGGGCGGCGCGGCCTCCTCGGCGAAGTTCTTGTAGAGGCGGGGGTAGCCGTGGTTGGAGAGCGAGGTGAAGTGATGGAAGCGGGTGTTCCAGCCCTTGCCGTCGTTGGTGTTGTCGCGAGTGAACAGGTCGAGGGTCGGCGAGATTGCGACGTCGCAGTTGTTGCGCGTCATCTCGGAGTAGACTTCGAGCTCGGTGCCGTCGGGTCGGACGCGCATGATGCCGCCGCCGTAGAGGGTGACACGCTTCTTGTCGCCGAGTCCGATGGCACCGTCGTTGTCACGAACGAGGCCCGCGCCGAAGTCGCCGACGGCGATGTAGAGCCAGCCGTCGATGCCCATGCGGCAGCCGTTGGTGGTGTGGTCGGCGCCGCGCGGATGCTCGATGCCGCCGCCGAGGCCGTCGACGAGGAGCTGGCGGTCCTCGGCCTTGCCGTCGCCGTCCTTGTCCCGGAGGACGCTGAGGAAGGGCGGATGCACGAGGTAGAAGGAGCCGTTGACGATGTGTCCGCCGCGGGGGCTGTCGACGCGTGCGTATTCGACCATGGCGTCGACGACGCCGTCCAGGTCCCGGTCCTTGGCGACGAGGATCCGGCCCATGTCCTTGATGTGACCGAGGGAGCCGTTCTTGTCCGAGGAGATGTAAAGGTCTCCGTCGAAGGACGCCGACACGGCCGTGGGGTACAGCTCGGGCTCCTGCGGGGTGCTGACGTAGTCGCGGATGGTGAATCCGGCGGGCACGGCGGCCGCGGCGGCCGCAAGGAACAGGAGGCTGTAAGGGCGGAGCATCGGGGGCGGGGTGAGAAGGGAGATTGAGGCGGACACGGCGGAGACTCCAAGCGGGAACCGCGGATGGCGGCTTGCCCGGAAGGTCCGGGCGGCCAACCCTGCGGGCATGCGCGCCAGCCTGCCCGTGCTGCTGCCCCGCCCGCGGGAACTCACCCTCCTCGGGGGGTTCCTCGACGTGCCCGCCGCACCCCATGCGACGCGGAGGTTCCTGGAGTCCCTGCCCCGCACGATCGCCGAGGCGGAGGGGGCCTGGGGCGGCGGCGACTGCCGGTTCGAACGCGACGCGGCGCTGGGCGACGAGGATTACCGCATCGGCATCGGCGCATCCGGCGTGCAAGTCCGGGCGGGCGGCCCGCGCGGCGTGCTCTACGCGGCCCAGACGCTCCGCCAGATCCGTGCGCAGAACCCCGACGCCCTGCCCCGGCTGGAGATCGCCGACGGCCCCGACCTGCCGGTGCGCGGCTTCATGCTCGACGTCTCGCGCCTGCGCGTGCCGAAGCAGGAGGAGCTGCTCGCGCTGGCGGAGGGGCTGCACGCGCTGCGCGCCAACCAGCTGCAGCTCTACGTCGAGCATACGTTCGCCTTCCCGGGACACGAGGACGCCTGGCGCGACGCCTCGCCGCTCACGCCGGAACAGGTGCGGCAGCTGGACGAGGCCTGCGCGGCGCGCGGCATCGAGCTCGTGCCGAACCTCAACACGTTCGGCCACATGGAGCGATGGCTGCGGCATCCGCGCTACCGCCCGCTGGCGGAATGTCCCGACGGCTGGACGCATCCGCTCACGGGACAGTTCAAGCCGGTCCCCGGCACGCTCTTCCCGGACGAAACCTCGCTCCGGTTCGTCGGCGGACTGCTCGACGGGCTACTGCCCCACTTCCGCAGCCGGCAGGTCAACGTCGGCGGCGACGAACCGTGGGAGCTCGGCCAGGGCCGCAGCAGGGACGCCGTGGCCGCCCGCGGCAAGCGACGCGTCTACCTCGACCACCTGCGGAAGATCTGCGCCCTCGCGACGGAGCGGGGCAGGCGTCCGATGTTCTGGGCCGACATCCTGATGGAGGACCCCGCGCTCGCGCAGGACGCGCCCGCCGACGCCACACCGGTGGTCTGGGGCTACGACGCAGGGCACCCGTTCGACGCGCAGTGCGGACGTCTGCGGGAGCTCGGACGCGCGTTCGTCGCGGCGCCCGGCACCTCGGCGTGGCAGAGCTTCACGGGGCGTCTCGACAACGCGCTCCGGAACCAGGCCGAGGCCTCCGCGGCGGCGGTCCGTCACGGCGCCCGCGGCACGCTCATCACGACGTGGGGCGATGGCGGCCACCACCAGCCGTGGCCGACCTCGTGGCTGCCGATGACGGCGGGGCTCGCGATGGCCTGGAGGTCCGCCGCCAATCCGGAACCTGACTTCGCGCTCGGCTGCGCGACGCTCGGCGGCCTGTCCGTGGAGGACGGCGCCGCGGCGGCCGACGCGCTGCGGCTGATGGGCGCGCTTGACGGGCTGACGGCGAAGTCGGCGCGCAACCGCAGCCTGTCCTGGGACCTGCTGACCTGCGCACCCGAGGCGCTGACGGGCCACCGCGAAGGGGTGAAGGCGGAGGAGACCGAGGCCTCGCTGGCGCATCTCGAGCAATGCCGTCGCGCGGTCGCGAAGATCGGCGACACCCGGGTGCGCGACGAGCTCGCGCTCGGCGTCGACCTCGCCGCCGCCGGCTTCCGCCGGGCGCGCGGCGGGGACGCCGCGGCCGACGAACGCGCGGACCTGCTCGCCCGGCACCGGGAATGCTGGCTGCGCCGTTGCCGGCCGGGCGGACTCGAGGAGAGCTGCTCCCTGCTGTTCGGCGGACCGGAGCGCCGTTGACTGCCGCCGAGCCCGGCGCAGACTCGATGGAAGTGCGCGTCCCGCGTCCATACGTCCTGAGCGGGCTGCTCCTCGCCGCCGGCCTTTCGGCGCAGACCCCGGGCGAAGTGTCGCCCGACGCGCTCTTCGCCGGCGCCCTGCCCCGCATCGATCTGCGGCTCGAGCCCGCCGCGCTCAAGGCGCTCGAGAAGGACCCGCGCGAATGGGCCGACTTCACCCTTGCCGAGCCCGGGGGCGTCACGCTCAAGGACTGCCACATCAAGCTGAAAGGCTCCGCGGGCAGTTTCCGCCCCATCACGGACCCGCGGCCCGGCTTCTCCATCCGCACCGACAAGACGCTGAAGAAGCAGGAGTTCCGCGGGCTGGGGAAGTTCCAGCTGAACAACTGCGCGCAGGACGGCACGATGCTGCTCGAGATGCTCGCGGGCGAGATGGCCCGCCGGGCCGGCGTGCCCGCCTCGCGCTGCACGCACGCCTGGGTGTCGCTCAACGGCAAGCCGCTCGGACCCTACGTCCTGAAGGAGGGCTTCAACTCCGAGTTCCTCGGCTACTTCTTCAAGGACACCAAGGGCCACCTTTATGACGGAGGCTTCGTGGCCGACATCCGGCCCGACATGGAGGTCGACCGCGGCGACCCCAAGGACAGCCGGCGGCTGAAGGAGCTGATCGCGGCCTGCCAGGAGCCCGACCAGGCGAAGCGCGCCGAACGCCTCAACGCCGTCGTGGACGTCGACGCCTACCTGCGGCACCTCGCGAGGGAGCAGGTGTTCTGCCACTGGGACGGCTATTCGTTCAACCGCAACAACTACCGGATCTTCGAGAACCGCGCCGACGGACGCTTCCACTTCATCCTGCACGGCATGGACCAGGTGTTCGGCGACGACCGCTGGTACGTGTTCCGCCGGCCGGGCGGACTGGTGCCCGACGCGCTCTGGTCCTATCCCGTCATCCGCTCGCGCTACCGCGACCAGTTCGTCCAGGTCTACGAGCGCGCGCTGCGGCCCATCGACTGGCCGAAGCGCGCGGTCATCGCGGCCGAATCCGTGCAGCTGCGCCTGCGCCCCATCTCGGCGGAGGAGTCGAAGCACTTCACGGACCGCGGCCGCGAGGCCTCCGAGCGGATCCGGCGGCGGCTCGACGCCGTCCGCCAGCAGGTCGAGGACGCGGCCCGGCTGCGCCGTCCCGGCGGCGCGGTGGCGCTCGGCGGCTACCAGTGGAGCCGCTCCACCGACAAGGACGTGAAGGCCAACGAGACCGACTTCGACGGCCGCGGCTGCTTCCGCCTGGGCACGGACGCCGAGGGCGGCGCCGACTGGCGGCTGCAGCTCGCCCTGCCCGCCGGGCGCTACCGCATCACCGCCTCCGTCCGCACCAAGGAGGTGCGCGCCGACCCGGCCAAGGGCCCCGGCTTCCGGCTGCGGCTCTCCGGCCAGAACGACGACCCGGCCCTGAAGTCCCTGACGGGCACGCAGAACTGGCGCACGGTCTCGAGCGAATTCGCCGTGGCCGAGGACGCCGAGCCGACGCTCGTGATGGAGCTCAAGTCGGCGGGCGGCGAGGCCTGGATCGACCGCTCCTCCGTCTCCATCGTGCGCCTGCCCTGAATCATGTCCGCCCGCTTCGAGCACAAGTTCCTGGTCGACGCGGCGCAGTCGGAGGCGCTGGTCGCCGAGCTCGGCTCCTCGCTCAGGCCGGACGAGGTCGCCGGCGGCGCCTACCCGGTCGTCACGCTCTACCACGACTGCCCCGCGCTGTCCGCGCTGGAGGCGCAGCGCCGCGGGACGCCCTTCCGGACCAAGGTGCGCGTACGCTGCTACGGCAGCGCCGACGGCCGCATCCCGCCGACGACCTTCGCCGAGCTCAAACGCCGCGACGGGGCGACCGGGGCCAAGGTGCGCGCCCGGGGCTCCCCCGGGGCGTGCGCCGCGCTGGCCTGCGGCGACGCGGGGGCGGCGGCGCAGATCGATTCGCGCGACCGCGCGGCCGCGGAGGAGATCGCCGCCTTCGCCGCCCGCGAAGGGCTGCGCCCGGCCTGCCTCATGCGGTACGACCGGCGCGCGTGGTCGCTGGGCGAGCTCCGGCTCACCCTGGACCGCGACCTCATGGTCCGCGCCGACCGCCTCACCCCCGCGCCCGACGACCGCTCCTTCGAGACGCGCGTCCTGCCGGCGGACCGGCTTGTGCTGGAGCTGAAGGGCGACGGCGCCGTGCCGTTCATGGTTGGCCTCCTGCTCTCCCGCCTTGGCATACGTCCGCGCGCCTTCAGCAAGTATGCCGCCGGCATGGCCGCCCTGCCCTCCCTCTCCCGATGCAACTGATCCCCCTCCTTCTCGCCCAGGCCCCGACGCTCGAGGAGCGCATCCACGCGCTGCTCATCCCGAAGTCGTTCGGCGCGACCTCGCCCGCCGTGCTCGAGATCCTCTTCGCCGTCCTGCTGAGCTTCGGCCTCTGCGCCCTCGTCGCGCGGACCTACCGGGCGGTCTGCGAGCCCGCGCGCTACTCGCAGGACTACGTGCACACCCTCGTCATCCTCGGCAGCGTCGTGACCCTCACGATCATGGGCGTCTCGGGCAACGCCGCGGCCGCCTTCGGGATGTTCGCCGCCTTCTCCATCATCCGCTTCCGCCGCACGGTGCGCCAGTCGCGCGACATCGCCTTCGTCTTCCTTGCGATGGGCGCCGGGCTCGCCGTGGGCGCGCGGCAGTACGTCCTCGCCGTCGTCACCGTGCCGGCCGTGTGCGGACTCGCCCTGCTCCTCTCCGGTGCGAACCTCTTCGCCGCGCCGCCGCCTCCCCTGCGCCTCCGCGTCCGCCTGGGCGCCGACCAGGATCCCGCCGCGGTGCTGGCGGCCGCCTTCGCGGCGCACCTCGCCCGGCACGAACTTCGCTCCCTGGAGAACGTGCAGGCGGGCCTGCAGCTCGAGGCCGCCTATGATGTCGTCCTGCGCGACCCCGCGGCGGCCTCGGCGTTCCTCGACGCCGTACGCGAGGCGACCGGCAACAACCGCGTCGTCCTGCGCTCCGGCGACGTGAGCGAGGCCGACTGAGGCCCGGGCGGCCGGAAGCGCGGGACGCCGGCCGGCAAGAACAGGAAGGGCCCCCGCCTATCCTACCTGGCCCTGTCCCTGGCCCTAGCCCTGTCGGGCTTCGCCCGACTCAATCCCCTCCCTTGCGGGGCTTGCCGGTGGTGGAGAAGAACTCCTTCACCCGGGCGCGGACGTACTCGCGGTTGAGGCGCGCGATCACGTCGAGCGTGATGCTCTTCGGGCAGTGCGCCTGGCATTCTCCGTAGTTGGTGCAGTTGCCGAAGCCCGCCTCGTCCATCGCCTTGACCATCGCGAGGGCGCGGCGTTCGCGCTCCGGCTGGCCCTGCGGGAGGATGCTGAGGTGCGTGACCTTGGCGCCGACGAAGAGCATCGCGGAGCCGTTCTTGCAGGAGGCGACGCAGGCGCCGCAGCCGATGCACTCGGCGGCGTCCATCGCCTCGTCGGAGACCTGCTTGGGCACCGGCGTGTTGTTGGCCTCGGGCGCGGAGCCCGTGCGGACGGTGATGAAGCCGCCGGCCTGGATCACGCGGTCGAAGCCCGAGCGGTCGACCACCAGGTCCTTGAGGACCGGGAAGGCGCGGGCGCGCCACGGCTCGACGGTGATCGTCTCGCCGTCGCGGAAGTTGCGCATGTGCAGCTGGCAGGTCGTCACGCCCGGGATCGGGCCGTGCGGCATGCCGTTGATGGTCATGGAGCACATGCCGCAGATCCCCTCGCGGCAGTCGTGGTCGAAGGCGAAGGCCTCGCGCCCCTGGCGGACGAGCTGCTCGTTGAGCATGTCCATCATCTCGAGGAACGAGGCGGAGACCGGGACCGCGGGGAGCTCGTGCTCCTCGAAGGCTCCGGGGGTGCCGGCGCGCTGGCGCCAGACGCGCAGCTTGAGGCGCAGGGTGCGTTCGGGTGTGTCGGCGGCCATGGCGGTCACTTGTAGGAACGGGTGGAGAACTGGACCTCCTCGTAGCGGAGAGGCTCCTCGTGGCGGCGCTGGACGGCGCCCTCGCCCTGCCACTCCCAGACGGCGACGTGGGCGAAGCGTCCGTCGTCGCGGCGGGCCTCGCCGTCGTCCTGGTGCTCGGTGCGGAAGTGGCCGCCGCAGGACTCCTCGCGCTCGAGGGCGTCGCGGCACATGAGTTCGCCGAACTCGAGGAAGTCGGCCACGCGTCCGGCGCGCTCCAGCTCGGGGGCGAGGCCGTCGGCCCCGCCGGTCACGCGGACGTTGCGCCAGAAGTCCTCGCGCAGGGCGCGGATGTCGGCGATGGCGCGTTCGAGGCCGGCGCGGTCGCGGGCCATGCCGCAGCGGTCCCAGACGATGCGTCCGAGCTCCTTGTGGTAGCTGCGGGCGGTGCGGGTGCCGTTGACGGCGAGCAGGCGGGCCGTGCGGCCGTTCACGTCCTTGAGGGCGGCGCGGAACTCCGGTCCGTCGACGGACGGGCGGCCGGAGAGGCCGACGCCGGCGAGGTAGTCGGCCACGGTCGTGGGCAGGACGAAGTAGCCGTCGGCCAGGCCCTGCATGAGGGCGGAGGCGCCGAGGCGGTTGGCGCCGTGGTCCGAGAAGTTGGCCTCGCCGCCGACGAAGAGGCCGGGGATGGTCGACTGCAGGTTGTAGTCCACCCAGAGGCCGCCCATGGTGTAGTGCACCGCGGGGAAGATGCGCATCGGCTGGCGGTACGCGTTCTCGCCCGTGATGTTCTCGTACATGTCGAACAGGTTGCCGTAACGCTCGCGGATCACGCTCTCGCCGAGGCGGGCGATGGAGGCCGAGAAGTCGAGGTAGACGCCGAGACGCTTGCCGTCGACGGCCGGACCGACGCCGCGGCCCTCGTCGCAGGCCTCCTTGGCCGCGCGCGAGGCGATGTCACGCGGGGCGAGGTTGCCGTAGCTCGGATACTTGCGCTCGAGGAAGTAGTCGCGGCGGTCCTCCGGGACGTCGGCGGGCGCGCGGCCGCAGTCGGCGGCGTCCTTGGGCACCCAGACGCGCCCGTCGTTGCGGAGCGACTCCGACATGAGCGTGAGCTTGGCCTGGTCCGCGCCGTGCACCGGGATGCAGGTCGGGTGGATCTGCGTGTAGCAGGGGTTGGCGAAGCCGGCGCCGCGGCGGTGGGCGCGCCACGTCGCGGTCACGTTGCAGCCCTGCGCGTTGGTCGAGAGGTAGAAGACGTTGCCGTAGCCGCCGGTGCAGAGCACGACCGCGTCGGCGGCGTGCGCCTTCACCTCGCCGGTGACGAGGTTGCGCGTGACGATGCCCTTGGCGTGGCCGCCGACGAGCACGACGTCGAGCATCTCGTGGCGCGGGTGCATCTTCACCGTGCCGAGGCCGATCTGGCGGGAGAGCGCGGAGTAGGCGCCAAGCAGCAGCTGCTGCCCGGTCTGGCCGCGGGCGTAGAAGGTGCGCGAGACCTGGGCGCCGCCGAAGGAGCGGTTGGCGAGCAGGCCGCCGTATTCGCGGGCGAAGGGCACGCCCTGCGCGACGCACTGGTCGATGATGGAGGTCGAGAGCTGGGCCAGGCGGTAGACGTTGGCCTCGCGGGCGCGGTAGTCCCCGCCCTTGATGGTGTCGAGGAACAGGCGGCGGGCGCTGTCGCCGTCGTTCTGGTAGTTCTTGGCGGCGTTGATGCCGCCCTGGGCGGCGATGGAGTGCGCGCGGCGCGGGCTGTCCTGGTAGCAGAAGCAGGAGACCTGGTAGCCGAGCTCGCCGAGCGTCGCGGCGGCCGCGCCCCCGGCGAGGCCGGAGCCGACCACGATGACGTGGTACTTGCGCCGGTTGGCGGGGTTCACGAGGCGGAGCTTCGCCTTGGGGTTGGCCCACTTGTCCGCGAGCGGTCCGGCGGGGGTCTTGGGGTCGAGGTTCATGGGCTTACTTCAGGCGGCCGACGAGGACGGCGAGGGGGATGGAGACGAAGCCGAGGGCGACGATCCAGGCGTAGGCGAGCGCAAGCCGGTCGAGCCGCGCGCGCCAGCGCTCGTTGCGGAGGCCGAGGGTCTGGAAGAGGCTGCTGAAGCCGTGCCCGAGGTGGAGGCAGAGGAGCAGCATGCTCACGATGTAGAAGGCGGAGACGGGGACGGAGGTGAAGCCGGCCACGACCATCCGATAGACGCTGTCGAACTTCTGCCCGCCCAGCGCGGCCGCCTGGAAGGTGTAGTGCAGGAGGTGGAAGACGATGAAGGCCAGCAGGACCCCGCCCGAGTAAGGCATCGTGCGGGAGCCGAGGGTGGCGCGGCGGGTGGCGTCGACGGAGGGACCGCCGTCACGGGCGGCGCGGTTTTCAAGCGTGCGCGTCACCCCGGCCCAGATGTGGGCCGCGGTGCTGACGAGCAGGACCACACGCGCCGTCCAGACCAGCAGCGGGTTGGCATGCAGCCAGGCCGCATAGTCGTCGATGGCCTTGGGACCCTTGAACATCAACAGGTTGCCCGTCATATGACCGAGCACGAAGCCCGCGAGCACCAGGCCGGTGATCGCCATGATGACCTTCTTCCCGATGGAGGAAGGTCGACAGGCCTGACAGGAGGAGTCGGACATGGGTCTGGAGGGCTGGGCTTTGCTCGACAAGACATCAAAACCGGGTCCCGGATGCCCTCCACCCCGGACACCGGTCCCCGGGGAGGTATTAGCCCGGCCTCGGCCGGGCCTCACAATCGCTCATAAGCCGGAGGCGGAGAACCCGGCAAAAACCGCTTGCCAGACATTCGGGCGGGGATGAAATCCGAAAGTCCAGACCGGCGCCCGTTCCGCGGACCGCCGGTCTTATCTTTTTTATCGAAAAACCCGCCCACACCAGAACCAGCACATGAAGTACATCTTCGTCACCGGCGGCGTGATCTCCTCCCTGGGCAAGGGCCTGACCTCCGCCGCCCTCGGGGCGCTGCTCGAGTGCCGCGGACTGAAGGTGCGCATCCAGAAGTTCGACCCCTACCTCAACGTCGATCCGGGCACCATGAGCCCCTACCAGCACGGCGAGGTGTACGTGCTCGACGACGGCGCGGAGACCGACCTCGACCTCGGCCACTACGAGCGCTTCACCTCCGGCACGCTCTCGCGGCTCAACAGCCTCAGCTCCGGCCAGGTCTACGAGACCGTCATCCAGAAGGAGCGCCGCGGCGACTACCTCGGCAAGACCGTGCAGGTGATCCCGCATGTCACCGACGAGATCAAGGCGCGCATCCGCGCCGGCGGCGAGGGCGTCGACGTGCTCATCACGGAGATCGGCGGCACCACGGGCGACATCGAGGGCCTGCCCTTCCTGGAGGCGCTGCGCCAGTTCCAGCACGACGCCGGCCGCGAGAACGTGGCCTTCCTGCACTGCACCCTCGTGCCCTTCATCAAGGCCGCGGGCGAGCTCAAGACGAAGCCCTCGCAGCAGTCGGTCGCGAAGCTGCGCGAGATCGGCATCCAGCCCGACCTGCTCGTCTGCCGCACCGACCGCCCCGTCGGCGAGGACAACCGCCAGAAGCTCTCGCTCTACTGCAACGTCGGCATCGACTGCGTGTTCGAGTGCCGCGACGTCGCCAACTCGATCTACGAGCTGCCGCTGATGCTGGCCGAGCAGCGGATGGACGACGTGGTCGTGCGCCGGCTCGGGCTGCAGTGCGGCCCGTGCGACATCTCCGCCTGGCGCGAGGTGGTGCGCCGGCTGCTCGAGCCGAAGCGCCGCGTGCGCATCGGCGTCGTCGGCAAGTACATCGAGCTGCAGGACGCCTACAAGTCGGTCTACGAGTCGGTGGTCCACGGCGGCATCGCCAACGAGGCGGCGGTCGAGATCGTGCGCATCGACGCCGAGGACCTGGAGTCCGGCGGCACGGCGAAGCTCGAAGGACTCGACGGCATCCTGGTCCCGGGCGGCTTCGGCTCGCGCGGCATCGAGGGCAAGGTCATCGCCGCCCGCTTCGCCCGCGAACGGCGGATCCCCTACTACGGCCTGTGCCTGGGCATGCAGATCACGGTGATCGAGTTCGCCCGCCACGTGCTGGGGCTCAAAAAGGCCCATTCGACCGAATTCGACCCCGTCACCCCGGACCCCGTCATCCACCTGATGGAGGCCCAGAAGGGGGTCACGGACAAGGGCGCCACCATGCGCCTGGGGGCCTACGACTGCGCCCTGACCCCCGGCTCCAAGGCCCGGGCCGCCTACGGCCGGGACCTCATCAGCGAGCGGCACCGCCACCGTTTCGAGTATAACGACGCCTACCGGAAGCGCCTCGAGGACGCGGGGCTGAAGGTGGGCGGGGTCAACCCCGGCACCGGCCTGGTAGAGATTGTCGAGGTCAAGGACCACCCCTTCATGGTGGGGGTCCAGTACCACCCCGAGTTCAAGTCCAAGCCCAACCGGCCGCACCCCCTCTTCGCCGCTTTTGTGAAGGCTGCGGTTGAGAAGTCCCTGGGCTCCTGCTAACTCCGAGGACGAGGGCGCCTCCCGGCGCCGCTCACAGTCAACGGGGCGGAGGTCCGCCCAGCCCACTTACCCCCAAGCCATGTCCTCCCCCGAACCCGCCGGCACCTGGGTGCCCCGTCTCCGAGCCGCAGGCGCACGCGTCGTCGTCGGCCAGCAGTACCTGGTGGACAGGCTGCTCGTCGGCCTGCTCGCCAACGGCCACGTCCTGCTCGAGGGCGTCCCGGGCCTGGCCAAGACGCTCTCGGTCCGCACGCTCGCGCGCGCCGTCAACGCCGAGTTCTCGCGCATCCAGTTCACGCCCGACCTGCTGCCCGCCGACATCGTCGGCACGCTGATCTACGACCCCAAGACCGGCGCCTACTCCGCGAAGAAGGGGCCGGTGTTCGCCAACTTCGTCCTGGCGGACGAGATCAACCGCGCGCCCGCCAAGGTGCAGTCCGCGCTGCTCGAGGCGATGCAGGAGCGGCAGGTCACGCTCGGCGGCGAGACGCACGCCCTGCCCTCGCCCTTCCTCGTCCTCGCCACGCAGAACCCGATCGACCAGGAGGGCACCTACCCGCTGCCCGAGGCCCAGGTCGACCGCTTCATGCTCAAGCTCAACGTCGGCTACCCGACGCGCGAGGAGGAGCGCCGCATCCTCGACGCGATGGCCACCACCGCCCCGAAGCTCGACGTGGGCGCGGTGGTGACGACCGCCGAGATCCTCGCCGCGCGGCAGGCCGTCGACGCGGTGCGCGTGACGGACCCGGTGCGCGACTACGTCGTCTCGCTGGTGCTCGCGACGCGCGGCCAGCAGGCGGGCGGACCGGACCTCCGCCGCTTCGTGCAGTTCGGCGCGTCGCCGCGCGCCACCATCAGCCTCACCCTCGCCGCCAAGGCCTGGGCCTTCCTGCAGGGCCGCGACCACGTCACGCCCCAGGACGTCAAGGACGTCGCCCCCGACGTGCTCCGCCACCGCCTCATCCTCACCTACGAGGCCGACGCCGAGGGCGTGGGCGCCGACGAGGTCGTCCGTCGCGTGCTCGACGCCGTCCCGGTGCCCTGACCGTGCCCGACGCCGCGCCCACGACCCCGCAGGAGGCGCTCCGCGAAGCGCGGCGCGTCGAGATCGTCGCCGCCCGCGCGGTCAACGACGCGATGAGCGGGGCCTACCTCTCGCGCTTCAAGGGACGCGGCACCGACTTCGAGGAGCTGCGCGAATACGTGCCGGGCGACGACGTGCGCACGATGGACTGGAACGTGACCGCCCGCACGGGCCGGCCGTTCGTCCGCCTGCACCGCGAGGAGCGCGAACTGACGCTCGTGCTCGCGGTCGACGTCTCGGGCTCGGGCTCCTTCGGCTCCGGCCGCGCCACGCTCCGCGAACGCGCCGCCGAGGTTGCGGCCTGCCTCGCCGTCTCCGCGCTGCGCGCGGGCGACCGCGCGGGCCTGCTGCTCTTCTCCGACCGGGAGGAGCTCTGGGTGCCGCCCCGCAAGGGCCGGCGCCAGGCGCTGCGCATCATCCGCGAGGTGCTCTCCTTCCGCCCGGTGAGCCGTCGCACGGACTTCGCCCCGCCCCTCCGCCGCCTGGCCCGAGCGCTCCGCCGACGTTCGCTCGTGGCCGTGGTCTCCGACTTCCTGCCGGGCGCCGGCGGCGCCGACGCCATGGTCACCGCGGTCGGCGAGCTCGGCTCACGGCATGAGACGGCGTGCGTCCAGCTGCTCGACGAACGCGAGCGCACCCTCCCTGACGTGGGCGTGGTCGCCCTCGAGGATGCCGAGACGGGCGAGCAGCGGGAAGT
>JBJTIX010000084.1:0-1949 GCA_046095205.1 Opitutia bacterium | reverse complement strand
TCTTGGAGCGGGTCAGGCCCTGGTGGAGCTCCATCGAGGCGCCGCCGGGGTAGGCGAAGATGGTGTCGACGCCGAGGTTCTCGAGGCAGCGGACCAGTACGTCGCAGCCGCGCATCTTGACGCCCGTGCGGGCGGATACGGCCGAGGGGGCCTTGGCTTGCGAATGCTTGGCTGCGCTCTTTTTGCTCATGGTCAGTGTGCCCGGCCGGGGGGCCGAGGGAATGGGTTAGGAAAGGACGGACCCCGTGGGGGGCAAGTGTGAATAACCTGCCATAGCCCCGTAATCCCCAGCAAATACGGCTTTCTCAGCCTGGCCGGCTCAAATATGGCGTATGCACCGCAGGCCCGCCACGGGCAGGGGGTCGCGGATGGCGCGCTGGAGGTAGGCGTGCGCCGCGGTCACGGCCTGCTGCAGTCCGTCGCCCTTCGCCAGCTGCGCGGCGATCGCCGCCGAGAGCGTGCAGCCGCTTCCGTGGGTGTCCACGCCGGGCACGCGCTGCGAGACGAACTCCGCGCCGCGGCCGTCAGGCCAGGCGAGCGCGTCCACGAGCCGGTCGCCTTCGCCGTGGCCGCCCTTGACGAGGAACGGCGCGCCGAAGGTCCGCGCGAGCTCGCGGGCCTCGGCGGCGGCCTGCGCCCCGCCGACCGCGCGGCGGCCGAGCAGCAGGCTCGCCTCGTCGAGGTTCGGGGTGACGACCGCGGCGAGCGGAATCAGCTCGGCGCGCATCGCCTCGATCGCCTCCGGCTTCAGCAGCACCGCGCCGCTCGTGGCCACCATGACCGGGTCGACGACGGTCGGGATTCCGGAGGCACGCACGAAGCCGGCGACGGCGCGCACGATGTCCGCCTCGAGCAGCATGCCCGTCTTGGCCGCGGCGGGACGGAAGTGCGCGCGCACCTGCTCGCATTGCGCGAGCACGAACGCGGGCGGCACGGGCAGCACCCCCGCGACCCCGGCGGGATTCTGCGCCGTGAGGCAGGTGAGCGCGGTGGTGCCGAAAACGCCGTTGGCCGCGAAGGTCAGCAGGTCGGCCTGCGCCCCGGCCCCGGCTCCGCTGTCGGAGCCCGCGATGGTCAGGGCCACGGGCGTCATGCGTTCGGACATGGCCCCATCATTGGCTTCCCTTGCGGAGGTCCGACACATTATTTTTTGGCGTCGGGCGGACTATCCCCTTGCGGCGGGGGGCGCATCACATTTGTAAAATGCTTCAGAGCATGGCCGATCCGAACCTTTCAGAAGACGCCCGTCTGGGCCTGGAGCGCCTGGTCGTCGGCCGGGAATGCAACGGGTTCGACCGCCTGTCCCCCGCCCGCAAGGCCGTCGCCTTCGCGGAGCTGGTGCGCGCGGGCCTGGTCTACGGCGTCGTCAAGGACGTCGAAGGGCGCGACTTCCCCGACGTCCAGGTGACGCGGGTCACCTCCCGAGGACGGCGGCGCGTGCGCGTCGGCGATGATTCAGCGGCGGCCAAGGCCGGCTCCGGGCTCGGCTCGGTCGTGCTCTACCTGCTCTTCTTCCTGGCCGCGGGCCTGATCTTCCTCGCCTGGCTCTCGACCCGCTGAGGCGCCCCCGAAAAATAAGGAGGGCGCGCCCTGCGGCGCGCCCCCGTCTTTTCCGGACTTCAGGTCCGGCTCACTTGCGCTTGGCCGCGCGCTTCTCCTCGATCGCGGCCTGGGCGGCGGCGAGGCGGGCGACCGGCACGCGGTAAGGCGAGCAGGAGACGTAGGACAGGCCCACGCGGTGGCAGAACTTCACGGACTCGGGCTCGCCGCCGTGTTCGCCGCAGATGCCGAGCTTGATGTCGGGACGGGTCTTGCGGCCCTTCTCGATGGCGATCTGGACGAGCTGGCCGACGCCGGTCTGGTCGAGCGTGGCGAACGGGTTCTTCTTGAAGATCTCGTTCTCGGTGTAGGCGCCGAGGAAGTTGCCCATGTCGTCGCGGCTGACGCCG
>JBJTIX010000083.1:0-1579 GCA_046095205.1 Opitutia bacterium | reverse complement strand
CGGGGCGCTGGTTCGGCACCCAGGCGGAGGCGAAGGTCCCCATCACCTGCCTGGGCTGCAGCGCCGCCTCCTGGTTCATCTCCGGCCGGCAGGGAATGCCTCCGACGGCCCGGTTGAGTTCGCCGGTGGCCGCCAGCATCGAGTCTCGTAGTTCCTCCGCCGTGAGACGCCTGACCGGGAACACGGCATAGGATTCGCCTCTCGGGTCCTTGGCCTTCACCGCCTCGGCATCGGCATGCGCGGAACTGCGACGGTAGGCCTCGCTCGAAACAATGATGCGGTGCAGGGCCTTGAAGGATCGGCCGCTGCGGAGGAATTCAGACGCCAGCCAGTCGAGCAGCTCGGGATGGGTGGGACGCCCGCCGGTGGAGCCGAAGTTGTTCGGGTTGGCGGCCAGCGAACGGCCGAAATGCCACTGCCAGACGCGGTTGACGATGGCGCGCGCGGCCAGGGGGTTGTCCGGATGGGCGATCCAATCGGCGAGCCCTTTGCGGCGTCCGACGGGAGAGGCGGGCACGTCCGAAGGCACGGCGGAGAGGACGCCCAGCACGCCGGGGGCGACCTTGGGTCCTGCGGAGAAGGGGTCGCCGCCGACAAGGACGACCTCGTCCTCCCTCTCGCCCTCCGCGAAGGGGTCGGCCGGGGGCCGAAGGGGCGTGGTCACGCTGTTCATGACCGGCGTCCTCCCGTCGTAGACCGAGAGCGCGTACGGTTCGTAACGCTCAAGTTCCCATTTCAGGCGCTCGAGGCCCTTGCGCGCGATACGTTCGAGGCCGATCTCCTCGGGGGTCCAGCCAAGCATGCGCGGCGGAAACCTGTCCTCCGGGATCTCGCGCCGGAGAAGATACTGCCGCGCCCCTGCGAAACGCGAACCGCGCACCTTCGGCGCCCTGTCCAGAGCCTCCTGCCAAAGCGCCCCGTCCGCCTTGGTCGACTTGATCCACTCGGCGGCCGCCTCAAGGGACTTCTCGTCAAGCCGACGGAGGGTCTCCTCATGGCCCTCGCGCGCGGCCAGCAGATGCTGCTTCTCTTCAAAACCGGCGAGATTCTCCGAAGGCAGGAACGCCGCCGGACGTTCGGCGAGCTGGGTGGTGCGGAACACCGCCTGGACGGCGTAGTAGTCGCGCGTGGCCACGGGGTCGAACTTGTGGTCATGACACCGTGCGCATTGGAGCGACTGGGCCAGGAAAGTCTCGCCGACGGCGTTGGTCACGTCGTCGAGGAAACGCTGCCGCGCCACCTTGGGGACCTCCATCGAGGTCAGCTCCCACGGACCCATGCGGAGGAACCCGGTCGCGATGAGCGACTCGGAGTCACCCGGCGCGATCTCATCACCCGCGACCTGCTCGCGGATGAATCGGTCATACGGCTTGTCGGCGTTGAAGGATCGCACGACGTAATCCCGGTAGCGCCAGGCGCCGCCGCGTTCGTAGTCATTGGCGAAGCCGGAGGAGTCGGCGTAACGCACCACGTCCAGCCAGTGCTGGGCCATGCGCTCGCCGTAGTGCGGCGAGGCGAGCAGGCGCTCGACGACCTTGGCCAGGGCGGCGGCATCGTCCGACTGGTCCGCCAGAAAAAC
>JBJTIX010000082.1:0-2569 GCA_046095205.1 Opitutia bacterium | reverse complement strand
GGTACAAGGGCAACCTGCACACCCACACCCTCTGGAGCGACGGCGACGACTTTCCCGATTCCGTGGTCCGTTGGTATAAGTCCAACGGATACCACTTCCTGGCGCTCTCCGACCACAACGTCACGCAGCAGGGCGAAAAGTGGTTCGCTCCGGCCAAGCGGAAGGGCGGCGCCGCCATCGCCGACAAATACCTCGCCTCCTTCTCGTCAGACCGGGTCAAGGTGCGCGGCGAAGGTGACGCCCGCGAGATCCGCCTGAAGACCTTCGACGAGCTCCAGGCCGAGTTCGGCGAGGCAGGGAAGTTCCTGATGCTCACCTCGATTGAGAGCACCGACAGCCGCGTCCACGTCAATGTCACGAACCTCCGCGACCCCATCCTGCCGGACAAGGCCATCGACACCTCGACCTCGCAGGGCATCGTGGCCGCGATGCGGCACGTCTTCGGCGCCGTGCGCGCCCAGCGGGCGGCGACCGGGCAGCCGATGTTCGCGCATCTCAACCACCCCAACTTCAAGTGGGCCGTCACCGCCGAGGAGATCCTGCAGGTCGAGCAGCAGCGCTTCTTCGAGGTCTACAACGGCCACCCCACCGTCTACAACGAGGGCGACGCCGTGCACGCCTCCACCGAGCGCATGTGGGACATCGTCCTGGCGGAGCGCCTCGGCCGACTCGGCCAGGGCCCGCTCTACGGCCTGGCCACCGACGATTCCCACAACTACCACATCCAGCCCGACCATGTGACCTACCGCTCCAGCGTCACCGGGCGCGGATGGATCATGGTGAAGGCGGCCGAGCTCACGCCAGGCGCGCTCGTGGCCGCGATCGAGAAGGGCGACTTCTACTGCTCCAGCGGCGTCACCCTGAAGGAGATCGTCCGCACCTCCGATTCGCTGACTGTGGAAGTCGCGCCCGAGGAGGGCGTCGAGTATCGCATCGAGTTCATCGGGACGCGCAAGGGATACGACCATCGGAGCGAGCCCGTGATGGACGCCAAGGGCCAGGTCCTGCACGTCACGCGCCGCTATTCCGCGGACGTCGGCAAGCTCCTGCAGGCCACCAAGAGCGTCCGCGCCACCTACAAGTTCAAGGGCGACGAGCTTTACGTCCGCGCCCGCGTGACTGCCTATCGACCCAAGTCCCCGATCGTCGTGCCCGGAGAGCTCGAGCGCGCCTGGACCCAGCCTTGAAACTCTCCCGCTCCCCTGCGGTTACAGTTACCACCACCCCATGCGTATCCTGCCCGTTCTCGCGCTTCTCATCCCCCTTGCGGCCGCGATCCGCGCCGACGAAGTCGGCCTGCTCGTCCGCTTCGGCCTGACCGACAAGGAACCGGCCGTGTGGGACGGCTCCGTGTCCGTTTCTTCCGGAAAAATCGAGTCCGTGACCGGCTGGCGCTTCCAGCTCAAGGATGAGGTGAACGGCCTCGCCTGGAAGGCGTCCACCCGCCCCCTTACCGTCCGTCGCACCAACGCCCAGAAGAAGACCGGCAAGACCGGAAAAAAGAAAAGTTCGGGAGAGCCGATGGCAGACAACGGCGTGATCCTCAGCCTCACCGGAGTCTCCAACGATTCCGTCGTCACCCTCAGGCTGCCGAAGGGAGAGTTGTCCTTCAGCCTGGGCGAAGTGTCCTATCAGAAGTCCATCACCCGTCTCGACGGGGCGGTCGAGATCGAGCGCGTGGCCGCCACTGCCAAACTGTCCGAGACCCGTGCGGATGACGACTACCCTTCGATGGCCGTGTCCGCGGACGGCACCGTCTACACCGCCTACACCAGCTTCACCCCGGGCCTGGACCGTGACGAGCGAACCAAGAGCATGGCCGCCGCGCCATCCGATTTCAGCTACCTCGCCAAGCTGCCCGGCGGCGACCGTCTCATGCTCAGCGTGAAGGGCAGGGATCGGAAGATCAGCCTCCCCGTCACCTCCGAGGGCTGCGACATCTACAAGTCGGCCCTTGCCCTCGATTGCAGAGGCCGGCTCTGGATCTTCTGGAGCGAGAACAAGGCCTGGAAGCAGATGAAGGCCATGCCCAATTTCGAAGTCTGGGCCCGTTGCTACGCCGACGGCGCCCTGTCCGAGCCCGTGAACCTCTCAGCGAACGAAGGCAACGATGTCAGCCCCGTGGCCGCCACGGACGCCAAAGGTGACGTCTGGGTGGCGTGGCAGGGCGTAAGGGATGGCGTGTTCCGCGTCCTGTCGCGTCGCCAGACGGGCGCCGATTGGTCGCCTGAACTTCGCGTCAGCACCCAGCAGGGCAGCTGCTGGACCCCTGCCATCGCGGCATCCAAGGACGGACGGGTCAGCATCGTCTGGGACACCTACGACAAGGGGGACTACGACGTGTGGGTTCGTACCTACTCGCCGGGCGCCGAAACCTCGACCGCCCGCCCCGTCTCCAACTCGTGGCTTTACGAGGCGCGTCCCACCGCGGCTTACGACGGTCAGGACCGCCTCTGGGTCTGCTGGGAGCAGGGAGGTCCCACCTGGGGCAAGGAGTGGGGCGCCTATGACAACAAGGACGGGATCGGGCTCTACAAGGGCCGTCAGATAGGCCTGCGCGTGCTTGCCG
>JBJTIX010000081.1:0-1213 GCA_046095205.1 Opitutia bacterium | reverse complement strand
CGGGCGAAGCCGCGCAGGTCGCCGGCGACCAGGGCGTCGAGTGAGCGCAGCCCGAGCTCCTTGGTGAAATGCAGGTTCTCCAGCATGTCCGGATCGTCCTGCTTCGACCGGTCGTTCTGGTCGCGGAGGATGGCCGAGGCCGACCTGGAGTAGCCGGTGAAGAAGAGCAGCAGGTTGTCCTCGAGCTGATGCAGGGTCGTCTCGGACAGCTTCACCGGCGCCGACTCGACGCTCCCGTCCCGACGGAAGGTGAACGCGGTGATTCCGCCGAAGGCCGCGATGTACTGGTCCTGCTTGCCGATGGGCTCCCCGAGGCGGTCGATCTCCAGATGGCAGGCCTGTTCGGCGAGCTCCCGGGGCTGCACCGGGCGGCGCTGGCCCGCATGCAGGGCCGTGAGCAGGGCCGTCGTGAAAGACCCGGAGGAGCCAAGGCCGGTACCCGCCGGGATGTCGGCCATCGAGGCAATCTCGAGGTTCGGGCGTGTGACGCCCGCAAGCGCGACCGCCTCGCGGATGATGGGGTGCTGGATGTCCGCGGCGGAGGCGCACCGCTCGAGCTTGGAATACTTGAGGATGAACTCGTCGGTGAAGTTCTGGTGGACGGTCACGTAGACGTACTTGTCGATGGCGGCGGCCACCAGGAAGCCCTCGTGCTTCGTGTAATACGAGGGAAGGTCGGTGCCTCCGCCTCCGAGGGAGATGCGCAGCGGTGAACGGACGATGATCATGGTGAGCGGTTCAGGAGCGGGCGGCGAAGACCCAGGGGTTGGCCTGCAGCCACCGCACGGTTGCGGGCACGGCTTCGGCGATGCTGAAGCGCGGACGCCAGCCGGTGGCGCGGACCTTGCGCGTGTCGAGGAAGATGAAGGGGCTGTCGCCCACCCAGCCCCGCTCGCCTCCGGCAAACTCGAGTCGCGGATCTGCGCCGAAAGCGGCGCAGATGAGGCCGGCGCTGGCGCGCACGTCGATGAATTCGTCCGTGCCCAGGTTGTAGACCTCCGTCCGGTGCGGGGCGGCGCGCGCCGCGCCATGGGCCAGGGCGTGGAGCACGCCGGCCACGCAGTCCTGCACGTGGAGGTAGCTCTTGCGCTGGCGGCCGTCGCCGAGAATGCGGAGGCGTGCGGGATTGTCCATCAGCTGGCGGCAGAAGTCGAAGACGTGCCCGTGGGTGTATCGCTCGCCGAGGATGGAGACGACGCGGACGACGTAGGCG
>JBJTIX010000080.1:0-3609 GCA_046095205.1 Opitutia bacterium | reverse complement strand
GTGTACGCCGCCGCCTACAAGGCGATGGGCGTCCCGGTCTACTCCTCCGCGGTCTTCAACTTCGTGCCGAAGATGGCGATGGAGTTCTACCGCGCGGTGGCCGCCGACGACCACGCGACGCAGGGACGGCTGCTCGACACGTTCTTCCTGCCCGATCTGGAGATCCGCAACCGCTCGGCGGGCTACGCGGTCAGCATCGTCAAGGCCGGCGCCCGGCTGGCCGGACATGACGCCGGCCCGGTCCGCGCGCCGCTCACGGAACTCAAGGCCGACGAGGTCGATCGTCTCGCGGCGCTGATGTCCAAGCTCGGGCCGCAGTGAGGGAATCCACGGCCCAGTCGGCGCTGGCCTCGGCCGTCTCCAAGGCGAAGTGGCGGCTGCTGCCGCTGATCGTGGTGATGTTCATCGTCAACTACGTCGACCGGGTGAACGTCAGCTTCATCAAGCCGCAGCTGGAGGCCAGCCTGGGCATCGGCGCCACGGCCTACGGCATCGGGGCCGGACTGTTCTTCTGGGGCTACGCCATCTTCGAGGTGCCGGCCAACATGGCGCTCGAACGGCTCGGCGCTCGGCGCTGGCTGACGCTCATCGCCGCGGTCTGGGGAGCGCTCGCGGCGCTGCTGGCCTTCGTGCGTGACGCGAACGAATTCTACGCGCTGCGTTTCCTGCTCGGCGCCGCCGAAGCGGGATTCTTCCCCGGCGTGGTCTACTACTTCACACGCTGGTTCCCGGCCGCGGAACGCGGACGTGCCATGGCGATCTTCCTCAGCGGCTCGGCGATCGCTTCGGTCATCTCAGGACCGCTCTCGGCCGGCCTGCTGAGTCTCAACGGGCTCGGGCTGCAGGGCTGGCAGTGGATGGTGCTCATCGAAGGGGTCTTCTCGGTCGGCATGGCGGGCGTGCTCTGGATCTGGCTGGACTCGCTGCCCGCGGAGGCGCGCTGGCTCAGCGAGGCCGAACGTCGGGCGCTCACGGAAACGGTGGAGGCCGAACGGGCCGCGGCGGTCACCCGTCCCAAGGCGGGCCTGGGCGAACTGCTGGTCGACCCGAAGCTGCTCTTCTTCTGCTGGGTGTACTTCGCGATCCAGCTGACGATCTACGCGGTGACTTTCTGGCTGCCCGAAATCATCCGCGGCATGGGACAGCTGACGAACATGCAGGTGGGTCTGCTCAATTCGATCCCCTGGCTGATCTCGATCGCGGGGATGTACCTCTTCGCGGTGGCGGCCGCACGTCGTCCGGGTCAGCAGGGCTGGGTGGCCGTCGCGCTCACGGTCGCCGGCGTCGGCATGTTCGCCGCGACCCTGGGCGGCCCGGTCGCGGGATTCGTCTGCATCTGCGTCTCGGCGCTGGGCTTCAAGTCCGCGGCCTCGCTGTTCTGGCCGATCCCCCAGAGGGAGCTGGATCCGCGCATCGCCGCGGCAGGCATCGCACTCATCAACTCGCTCGGCAATCTGGGCGGCTTCTTCGCCCCGACTGCCTTCGGCTGGATCAAGGACACGACGGGCAGCGTCACCTGGGGCCTCCACGGGCTGGCTGGGTCGTCACTGCTCACGGCCGCCCTGGTCCTGCTCGTCCGCTTCCGCCGCTCCTGACCCGCCCTGCCATGTCCACCCCGCTCATCCGCTCCATCCGCGTCGTGCCGGTCGCCGGCGAGGACAGCATGCTGCTCAACCTGAGCGGCGCCCACGGGCCTTTCTTCACGCGCAACGTGGTGCTCATCACCGATGACGCCGGCCGCACGGGGGTCGGCGAGGTTCCGGGAGGTGAGAAGATACGGGAGACGGTCGAGGAGTCAGCCCCTCTGCTCATCGGCAAGCCGGTCGAGGAGTACGAACCGCTGCTGGACGCGGTGTCACGGAAGTTCGGCGACCGCGACGCGGGCGGACGCGGTCTGCAAACGTTCGACCTGCGGGTGACGATCCACGCGGTGACGGCCCTTGAGTCGGCGCTGCTCGACCTGCTGGGCCAGCGTCAGGAGGTTCCGGTGGCCGCATTGCTCGGCGCAGGGCTGCTGCGCCGCAAGGTGCTCGCGCTGGGCTACCTGTTCTACGTGGCTGACCGCAGGAAGACCACCCTGCCCTACCGTGATGAGTCCGGCTCTTCCGTGGCCTGGCATCGGTTGCGCAATGAGGAGGCGATGACGCCCGAGGCGATCGTCCGGCTTGCCGAAGCGACGCAGGAGCGCTACGGGTTCCAGGATTTCAAGCTGAAGGGCGGCGTGCTCTCGGCCGACGCGGAAGCGGACGCGGTCAGTGCGCTGCACGCGCGTTTCCCGAAAGCCAGGGTGACGCTCGACCCGAACGGCGCATGGTCGCTCGAGGAGGCGGTCCGGGTCGGCACAAAGCTGAAAGGTGTGCTGGCCTACGCGGAAGACCCCTGCGGCGCGGAGAACGGGCGGAACGGCCGTGAGATGATGGCGGAGTTCCGGCGTCGCACGGGACTCCCGACGGCCACGAACATGGTCGCGACGGACTGGCCGCAGCTCCAGGACGCGCTGCGTCTCAAGGCGGTGGACATCCCTCTCGCCGATCCGCACTTCTGGACGATGCGCGGTTCGGTCAAGGTGGCCCAGACCTGCAAGGAACACGGGCTCACCTGGGGCTCGCACTCAAACAACCACTTCGATGTCTCGCTGGCGATGTTCACGCACGTGGCGGCGGCCGCCCCGGGCGAGGTCACGGCCATCGACACGCACTGGATCTGGCAGGAGGGACAAAGGGTCACGAAGGAGCCTCTGCTCATCCGTGAGGGTTTCCTGACGGTACCGGACCGTCCAGGTCTGGGCGTGGAGATCGACGAGGCCCGGCTCGAATCCGCCCATCAGGCCTACCGGCGTCTGCCGGGCGGCTCCCGTGACGATGCCGTGGCGATGCAGTTCCTCATCCCGGGCTGGAAGTTCGACCCGAAGCGACCCTGCCTGGTGCGCTGAGGTCAGCGTAGCTCGCGCTCGAGGAGGCGGTACGCGCGCTCCCGCATCGCGTCAGGGAAGTCGTGCTCGCAGTCGGGATGCTCGACCTGCAGGGCGTCCTCGGCTCCGTGTAGGCGGTAGACGGGACGGGCGGCCTCGACGACACGGTCCACGCTCTGCCAACGGAAGTTGGAGTCGCGGAGGGGCGCGACAATCAGGACGGACCTGGGAGCGAGGGACGCGACGATCTCCGAGAAGTCGAAGGGGATGTCCGCCAGGCGGCCGGCATACTCGGCCATCCGTGGCATGTATCGCACCTGGCACCAGCCCTTGCCGGGCTTCCAGACGTCAGGCCGGGCGTCATAGTAGTCCACATACTGGTCGAGGCCGCAGCTGGACACGACGGTCTTAACGCGTGCGTCAAAGGCTGCCAGATAGACGGCGTTATGCCCTCCGAGTGAATGACCGATGGCACCGTAAGAGCCGGTCTTCACGTATGGCAGGGAGTCGAGGAGATCGAGGCCGCGCACATGGTTCCAGACGGCCATGATGGTTCCGCCGGCATGCCCGAGGGGGAACGGCTCCTGCCTGTAGTCGGCCAGCAGCGGATAGGCGGGCGACAAAGTCACGAATCCGCGCTCGGCCAGCTCGGACGCGTACTGGTGGTTGGCTTTGCCACCGAGGCCGACGACCACGCC
>JBJTIX010000079.1:0-3841 GCA_046095205.1 Opitutia bacterium | reverse complement strand
AGGAACCTGCGCCCGGCGTCGCCGCGAAGGACCAGGTCGCGGGTCGCGGACGAAAGCTCCCTCCAGGGGCTGCGGAGGTCGAAGCCCGCCTGTTCGGCCAGCGCCCGCAGGACGGCGTTGCGGCGGATGAGCATCCGGCGCGTGCCCAGCTTCCAGGGCTTCACCGCGCCGTCGTTCAGCGACAGCGACTCGTCGGGGACCGACAGCTCCTCCACGAAGCGGAGCGTGCGTCCGAGCCCGCCGCAGGCGGGGCAGGCGCCGGAGGGAGGGTTGTGCGAGAGGTGCCGGGGCGTTAGCGGCTCGTGCACGCTCCCGCAGTGCGAGCAGGACAGGTGGAGCGAGAGCGGGATCTCGCGCCACTCCGCGCCGGACTCCGCGAGCGCGAGCGCCCGCCCGCGGCCCTCGCGGAAGGCCCGGTCGAGCGAGTCGGCGAGGCGGCTGCGCTGGTCCGGGCCGGCGACGGTGCGGTCCACGACCACGTCGAGCCGCCGCGGCTCGCGCCCGGTGAGCATCGCCTGCGCCTCCTCGAGCGTGGCGACCGTCGGGCCCACCCGGACGCGCGAGAAGCCCCTTCGTCCCAGGTCGGCGAGCGACTGCATCAGCGCCGACGGGCGGTCCTCCGCCACCGGGGCCAGCAGCATTAGCCGCGTGCCCGCGGGGAGCGACTCGAGGTCGCGGAGGTTGTCGTCCAGCGAGCGGCTGAGCACCGGGTGCCCGTCGGCGACGCACCGGCGGGCGCCCGCCACGAGCCAGAGCGGCCGGGCGTGGTCGGCGATCTCGGTCAGGGTGGCCACGGTCGACCGGGGGTTGGGGTTGGCGCCGGTGCGCTGCCCGATGGCGATGACCGGCGAGAGGCCCCGGATGAAGTCGACGTCGGGCCGGGGGGCCGATTCCAGCAGGCCCCGGGCCTTGGCCGAGAGGGATTCAAGGTACTGGCGCGACCCCTCCGCGTGCAGGGTGTCGAAGGCCAGCGAGGACTTCCCGGAGCCGCTGACGCCGGTGATGACCGTGAGCCGCCCCCTCGGGATGGAGAGCTCCACGTCCTTCAGGTTGTGGGTGCGGGCCCCCTTGATGTGGATCGGCGTTTCCAGAACCCGCACCCTAGGTGCGGCGGCCTCCGGGGTGAAGGGCGAACTCACGGCCCCGTTAATAAGTCGGAGCAGAACCGGCTTCCGACCGCCCCCGTGGTCCTTCATCCTGAGGGGATGCTTCGCCTGACGCTCGCCCTGCTGCTCCTGCCCGTCCTGCTGCTCGCCGACAAGGAGGAGCCCCGCGTGCTCTTCCTCGGCGACAGCATCACCTTCGGCGGAGGCTGGGTCGTGAACATGGAGTCCGCCATCCGCGCCCAGAAGGGCATGGCCCGCGCGACCGTCGTGAACCTCGGGCTCTCCAGCGAGACCGCCTCGGGCCTCTCCGAGCCCGGCCATGCGGGCGGCGCTTTCCCGCGCCCCGACGTGCACGAGCGGCTCGAGCGCGCCATCCGCCTCTTCCGTCCCACGCTCGCGTTCGTGTGCTACGGCATGAACGACGGGATCTACATGCCGCTCGACCGCGTCCGCTTCGACGCGTACCGCAACGGCATGCTCCGGCTGAACCAGGCGCTCGTCGCCGCGCGCTGCCGCGTGGTCTACGTCACGCCGCCGCTCTTCTCGCCCGACGACCGCTCCAAGGATCCGCTCAACTACGACGCCGTGCTCGACGCGTACGCCGCGTGGCTCGTCGAGCGCAGGGCCGACGGCTGGACGGTCGTCGACATCCGTCCGCGTCTGCGCGAGCAGGTGGCGGCGGCGCGCGCGCTCGATCCCAAGTTCGTCTTCGCGCGCGACCGCATCCATCCCGGCGACGAGGGCCATCGCTTCATGGCGAAGGCCGCATGGGAGGCCGCCGCTCCCGCGCTCAAGTGGAATCCGCTCGTGCCCTTCGCCCAGGGCGAGAAGCTCGCGCTGCTCCGCCAGGAGATGTCCGTGCTGCGCGACGCGTGGCACAGGCACGTCGGCCACAAGCGGCCGGGCGTTCCCGGCGGCCTGCCGATGGACCAGGCCGAGCAGCGGGCGGCCCAGCTGTTGGCCGAATATCTGGCCAAATAACCCCTCCGGGGGGTCCGGAAGGGCCGTTCTTTCCGAAGAAACACCGGGCCGCCACGGTTTCGTAACATTCCCATGGGAGGATGCTTCCGCATTCCACCCATGAACACCGCACTCAAGACCCTCGCGCTGCTGGCCATCACGGCCTCCGGCGTCTCCGCCCAGTCCGTCGCCCTCGACCCCAAGCTGCCCGAGTATGCCGTCGCCTCCGGCGTCTCCGGCAACCTGAACTCGGTCGGCTCCGACACGCTCAACAACCTCATGACCTTCTGGGCCGAGGGCTTCAAGGCGCGCTACCCCAACGTCAAGGTGCAGATCGAGGGCAAGGGTTCCTCGACGGCCCCGACCGCGCTGGCCGCCGGCACCTCGCAGCTCGGGCCGATGAGCCGCGAGATGAAGAGCGCCGAACTCGCCGCCTTCGCCTCCAAGTTCGGACACAAGCCCACGCGCGTGGCCGTCGCGATCGACGCGCTCGCGGTCTTCGTCCACAAGGACAACCAGATCAACGCCCTCTCCCTCACCCAGGTCGACTCCGTGTTCTCCTCGACCCGCAAGCGCGGCGGACAGGATGTCGTCACCTGGTCGGACATCGGCGCCAAGGGCGCCCTCGCCGGCAAGGCGATCTCCTCCTTCGGTCGTAACTCCGCCTCGGGCACCTACGGCTACTTCAAGGAGAACGCGCTTTCCAACGGAGACTTCAAGTCGTCCGTGAAGGAGCAGCCCGGCTCGTCCTCCGTCGTCCAGGGCGTCGCCTCGGACGTCGCCGGCATCGGCTACTCGGGCATCGGCTACAAGACCTCGGGCGTCAACGCGCTCGCGCTCGCCGTGAAGGATGGCGCTCCCTTCGTCGAGCCCACCTATGAGAACTGCCTCAACGGCGCCTACCCGCTGGCCCGCTTCCTCTACGTCTACGTCAACAAGGCGCCGAACATCGAGATGGACGCCCTGACCCGAGAGTTCATGACCTTCGTGCTCTCCAAGCAGGGTCAGGAGATCGTGATCAAGGACGGCTACTACCCGCTGACCGCCGACCAGGTCTCCGAGGCCCGCGCCTCCCTGAAGTACTACGTGGCGGAATGATCCTTAGGGTCCGCCCGCGCCGTCGCCGCCACGCCCTCCGGGGCCGGCCGAATAAGAGCGACGTGCGCGGGACCGGACTCTTCCGGGCGGGGCCGAAGCTCCGCCCGAACCTTTGCCCGAGCGCCGACGCAGAACCGAAACATGGATGACAAGGTCGTAACCGAACCGCCGCCGGAGTCGCGTTTCCAGGTGGCCCGTCGGACGCTGATGGCCGACGTCTGGATGGGGCGGCTCATCCGTGCGGGCGGGGTCGGCGTGATCGCGGAGGTGATGGGGATGCTGGCCTTCCTGCTCTGGCAGGTGGTCCCCCTCTTCTCCGCTGCGGAGCTCGCGCCGGCCGCGCCGGTCGCGCTGCGCGCCGACGACGTCGCCTTCGGCGAGGACGAGTCGGGCGAGGTCGTCTACGCCGCCGGGCCGACGGGGCGCATCGTCTTCCGTCGGGTCTCCGACGGCGCCGTCGTCCACGAGTGGTCCGCGCCCGCGGGTTCCGCCCCGGTTTCGGCGGTGCGCATCCTCTCGCGCGAAGGGCAGATCCTGCTCGGTCAGGCGGAGGGCGCGCAGCGTGCCGCCGGCGGCGCCCGACTGACGAACCACCAGGAGGCGCGTGCCGGACGCCCGGGCCAGCCAGACTTCGCCGACCGCCCTGCCCTTCTCGCCCACCTGTCGGGGCGGATCGG